>NZ_JBHFJH010000023.1:0-1366 GCF_057334655.1 Paenibacillus sp. AGC31 | reverse complement strand
GGGTGGGCACTCTAGATAGACTGCCGGTGACAAACCGGAGGAAGGTGGGGATGACGTCAAATCATCATGCCCCTTATGACCTGGGCTACACACGTACTACAATGGCCGGTACAACGGGCTGCGAAATCGCGAGATGGAGCCAATCCCAACAAAGCCGGTCTCAGTTCGGATTGCAGGCTGCAACTCGCCTGCATGAAGTCGGAATTGCTAGTAATCGCGGATCAGCATGCCGCGGTGAATACGTTCCCGGGTCTTGTACACACCGCCCGTCACACCACGAGAGTTTATAACACCCGAAGTCGGTGGGGTAACCGCAAGGAGCCAGCCGCCGAAGGTGGGATAGATGATTGGGGTGAAGTCGTAACAAGGTAGCCGTATCGGAAGGTGCGGCTGGATCACCTCCTTTCTATGGAGAATCGTTTCCCGAGTGGAAACATTCAAATAAGTAGGTTCTTAGAACCTACAACAGCGATTCATTTTGGTCTATCACTTCGGTGTGGATGAAATGAAGAGCAAAGCAACTCACTCGTTGCTCAGTTTTGAGAGCTTAAACTCTCAAACGTTTGGTGGCGATAGCGAAGGGGTTCCACACGTTCCCATCCCGAACACGACCGTTAAGCCCTTCAGCGTCAATGGTACTTGGACCGCAGGGTCCTGGGAGAGTAGAACGCCGCCAAGCGTAACCCATTTTGGGTTAAAATAGTATATGTAATGTGGGCCCTTAGCTCAGTTGGTTAGAGCGCACCTCTGATAAGGGTGAGGCCGGTGGTTCGAGTCCACCAGGGCCCACCATCTATACCTTTAAACTTTATATGGGGCCATAGCTCAGCTGGGAGAGCGCCTGCCTTGCAAGCAGGAGGTCAGCGGTTCGATCCCGCTTGGCTCCACCAAAAATGTTTTACAAGTTTGTTCTTTGAAAACTAGATATCGAAACGAAACAAACGCGAATTAGAACATTCCTTTAAGCTGAACTTGTGCAAACAAGTCAAGTGTATAAAGGTAGTTAAATTGCTTTTGTGATGGTATCGGGTGAGAGCGACTTTTGGCTTTGCGCAAGCAAAACAAGGGAAGCGAACGACCGAAACCGGAACAAAATGGTTAAGCTACTAAGAGCACACGGAGGATGCCTAGGCGCTAGGAGCCGATGAAGGACGTGGCGAACAACGAAACTGCCTCGGGGAGCTGTAAGCAAGCTTTGATCCGGGGGTGTCCGAATGGGGAAACCCAGCTGGGGTAATTTCCAGTTACTCATAACTGAATACATAGGTTATGCAGAGGCATACCAGGGGAACTGAAACATCTAAGTACCCTGAGGAAGAGAAAACAATAGTGATTCCGTCAGTAGCGGCGAGCGAACGCGGAGAAG
>NZ_JBHFJH010000021.1:0-3180 GCF_057334655.1 Paenibacillus sp. AGC31 | reverse complement strand
ACGACCCAAACGGCTTCAATTCATTCGAATTGGAGCTGTTTGGGTTTTGCTTGCTGCAATGGGTGTTACATGAGGACACATGCTGTAATTTCAACTAAACCGAAAGATCGAGACTTCCACCCAGATTGGGGTGAGGAGCAGGCACTGACTTCAACATTTCCGCCATCTGCTGGCCTTGCTGCTGTGCCATGTCTTTTGTAATCGACATCACTTGCAAGCTTGCCGACTGCACTACTGAAGCTTGGCTCATCGCCATTGATAATGCTGCAATATCCATGTTCTACACTCCTTTCACTTTCTGGTTACATAGATGTACTTATTATATATTCGTCAGAAGGGAGGAAATGTTGAACAACTCGGATCAAGCAAATAATTACCTGTTATGGCTGTTAGCTTCATGCTATAGTTTTAAGGTAAAAAAATAAAAGGAGAATCTGTAATGAAAAGTCTTAAGAGATTAATCTGTATTTTTATTAGTTTTAGTTTACTGTTCGTATTACTTCCGCCTCACATGTTTGCGGCTAGTAATCCTCTAGCTGAGTCTTACCGAGATATTGAATACACTATATTCATTGATGGAAAGCTTGCGAGTTTCAACGATCAAGCATACCTAGCGGATAACGGTACCGTCTACATTCCTATCAAAATGTTCAAACAAATCGGTTCACTTATTGCTGTAGGAAATGGATTTGAAGTCAAAACCAAATTAAATAAAGAACAAGTAAGTAAGAAAGACACCATTTTGTACAAAGGAATAACCTACATATCATTCGAGAAGTTTCTAAAGGTTTCCGGTTACTCAGGCAGGAATGAAGATAATTTAATGGTAGCATTTATATGGGGAGACGAGGACGGAGCAACACGGACTAAGAAATTAATGAACGGAGTCCTTAGTGTTCCCAAAGCATATCGTTCCGCTTTTGGATCAAAAGTATACTCTTATGCACTAGATCAACCTGGCTGGATCGTCAGCATGACCCAACTTTATCAACTCACGGAAGTAACTATACAATCAGCAAATGGAAAGACCGTCACAGAATACATATATAAGGACATTGGATTTTCGAATTTTTGTTATTATTTTGATTACGAATATTTCATACATATCGCTTTTAAGGGGGGCGAATATTGGGCTAACAAAAATAGTTTACCTTCTTCAAATCCGCTTTATCATTTAGAAAAAATAAAAATTATTTCCGTTGATATTAAGAAAAATAATGTAATTGTGAAAGCCAAAAGAGCTAGTGGGAAGTCGATTACGTTCAAGTTGCCTGTTACAGACGATCCAAATGAATTTATTAATGGGTTGTTCTATGACAGTGACCCTAAAAAAGATTACCCAGGCTGGTCTTCAAACGTCTGGAAACTTATTAGTCAGCAAAAGATCAAATTAGGGATGACGTTTAATCAAGTGTTACTTTCTTGGGGGAGTCCAAATAGCACCAGTAACTCTACTAGTTCATTAGGTTCTATTGATATTTGGGTCTATGGAAATACCTACGTAACCTTCTACAATGGACAGATATATTCATGGTCCGATTACTAAAATTCGAGAGCAACTAGGTTGCTCTCTTTTTATTAGCTGTTCATTAGTGAATCAACTTACCCTTCAATCAATCCATACTTCACAAAACTATGATACAATCCATCTTCCTCTACTGTTCCAGTAATAACATCTGCAATAGCTTTCAGTCCAGGCTTTGCATTCCCCATGGCAATTCCGATATTACAAAATTCCAACATCTCGGCATCATTCATGCCATCACCGATGGCGCATGTATCTTCTTGGGACATGCCTAAATGCTTCAGCAGATCGGCGATCGCAAATCGCTTTGTGAATGCCAGGGATCATTAGTTCACCACTTCCTTCACCAAAGATCGGCACAGTGCACTGAATGACTTCGAATTTTCCTTCAAACTCTTGCTTGATCCGCTCAAACGGGATGGCTGAGCTCTCCAAGAAACATACCTTGTTCACATCATCCTTATACAGGTCGGCCTCTCCATACGTTAATCCGGCAATAAACGGGTGCGATTTCAGCTCCTTCTTCTCTCTGGCTACAGGGTCATTCTCCACATCACCATAGATGCGGCTTTCCAGGTGAGGTTGAAGATTGCTACTCGCATACAGAGCCGAATTGGATTCAAGGTAGAAGTCAATGCCGTTTTTATTTCGAGATTGAGCGCAGCTCTTTTACCCATTTTGGAGCCAGGGTGACTGATGAAGAACATCATTCCTATGTTGGAGTTACGCTGGAATCCATGTGGCAGCAAGTACTGGACAAACATCAGCTGACAGCTACGCTGGAAGAAATATTTGCTTATCATCAGCACAATGTGATGCAAACCATGCTTGCCCATTCGAATCTGACGGCGATGCCTTCCGTGGAACGCTGGTTAAGCTGGCTCCATGAGCAACACATTCCCATAGCGGTAGCTTCTTCCTCTCCACGTGCACTGATTGATCTGATCATGGACAAAACCGGACTTGGGCTATACTTTGAGGTGCGAATGACAGGTGAGGAAGTTACGAACGGCAAGCCGGCACCAGATATTTTCCTGACCACCGCTGAGATGATCGGTGCATCCCCTTCGAATTGTCTGGTGATCGAGGACTCGCGTAATGGTGTTCAGGCCGCCAAAAGTGCAGGCATGCGCTGTATCGGATATCGCAATCCGGGATCAGGCAACCAGGACTTGTCCAAAGCCGATCTTCAGATTTCCAGTTACGATGAGTTATGGACATTGAAGAATACACTGCCCTTTGAAGGCCGATTGCCAAGCTTGTCAAAGCTTCGCTGAGAAGATCGTAATAAAAAGATCGTAATTTCGGAATGAATATTCAGAAAAAAAACGACCCAAACGGCTTCAATTCATTCGAATTGGAGCTGTTTGGGTTTTGCTTGCTGCAATGGGTGTTACATGAGGACACATGCTGTAATTTCAACTAAACCGAAAGATCGAGACTTCCACCCAGATTGGGGTGAGGAGCAGGCACTGACTTCAACATTTCCGCCATCTGCTGGCCTTGCTGCTGTGCCATGTCTTTTGTAATCGACATCACTTGCAAGCTTGCCGACTGCACTACTGAAGCTTGGCTCATCGCCATTGATAATGCTGCAATATCCATGTTCTACACTCCTTTCACTTTCTGGTTACATAGATGTACTTATTATATAT
>NZ_JBHFJH010000020.1:0-18227 GCF_057334655.1 Paenibacillus sp. AGC31 | reverse complement strand
CCTCGCGGCGGGTGTCGGCACTGGGGTGTCCCGCCTACAGATGTGGCGGGACGCCCTCCAGCTGTGGGCCGAGGCCGCATGGCTTGGCCACGGGGGAGATACATGGCGCAACATGTTTCGCGCCATTCAATCCTCGCCTTATGTCGGAGGCGAGGTTCACAACGGCCTGCTCGATCTCGCCCTGGACACGGGCATGATCGGCATCCTGCTTGTCACAGGGTGGTTTCTCCTCACCCTGCGAAGCATCTTTCATTTTGCACCGCAGCTCATGCCATCCGTGCTTGTTTTTGGCCTGCATGGGGCGATGGACTTTGACTGGAGCTTCACATTATTTTGGATGCTCTTCATCTGGCTCGGTGCTTGGGCAGTCGCATTGAAGACGGAAACAGAGGGGGTCCAGCGATCCAGCGTAACTGTGAAATATACTCCCATCAGATCCAAATCGGGATCTAAATCGAGATCTAAATCGAGATCCAGATCTCTTTTCTTGCGATATTTACCAACCCAATCCCACCCATCAGCTGTCCCGATGCGTTCCTTCTTTCATAATCTTCAGCGAGTAACTGCTCGGCTAATAAGGGTATCCACAGTGATGATCATCCTTTTCTGCCTTGTTGGAACAGTCTGGCTGACCTCCCGATACGCTGTAGCAGAAGTGCAGTACCGTCAGGCGATGTCTGAACCGGATGGCACTCCAGCACAGAAGGTGCATTTTATGGCTGCCCTTCAGTCTAACCCGAATCGACCGGATATCGTGATATCCTTTGCACGATCTCTTCCGGGACGAGAAGCAGAATCACTCCTTTTAAACAGCTTGTCCCATTCCCCGATGCACCCTCAGATTTACATTGAACTGGGACGATTGGCAGCCCAATTCGGCGAAGGACAGCAGGCAGGAGGATATTTTGAACAAGCGATCGCATTGAATCGGTATGATGGCCTTGGCCAATCCACGGCTTTGTATTGGATGGAGCAGGCAGCGCGGCGGGAATGGAAGGCAGGATATAGAGATCGAGCCCGACAGACTGCCGCCGCTGGTGTCCAGATGTATGAACGGTATCAACTGCTGGCTGAGGAAGTGGGAGCAGGGGACGTTCGTAATGATCGTCGTTTTGTAATGGAAAAACATGCTCCAGGCTATGGAGAGAACCTGCGTAGGCTTGCTTCGGGTTCTTCTCCTCCTTTTACTCCAGAGTTGACCAAGCGAAGCCCTTGAATCACTGCTGGGTCTTGACGTTTACCCAAGTTATATGATGATGGATGTCAGCGTCCAAAAGTCTGGAAGTCCAAGCTGGCTGCTTCTGGCGGATGGATATACGATTTTCTAAGGAACACAGAACGTCTTATTTGGCTTTCCACTCTCCTTTTAAATTCTAAGGAACATCAGACACGTTATTTCCCGAAACTCCTTAACAAAAAAGTTAAAAAGGCCAAAAATCCCGAGATAACGTGTCTCAGATTCCTTAGATTTCTAAAATTGCTTCAAATCCTTGATTAAGACGCCTCAGATTCGTTACCGCTCGTGGGCTTGAGTATGAAAAATCACTCGGTGTTTATGTTCATACTTTCCAGCTCATATTCATACTCACAGCTTATGTTCATGCCCCTGTGGTGGTCGGCTCCATGCTCTGCTCGATCCGCAAGCCAGAGGACGACCCTGAATTCCACCTGGAGCGAAGCTTTACATCGGAAGGGAGAAATTCGCATTTTATGTTGTCTCTATCGCTTGCTCGTACGTGAAGAAGGCATTAACATCACACGTTAAGGACACAGTGCCCTCCTTGGCTATTCCTAACATGTTCAGATTCGCTTCAGCTCGGCTGCGTCGTTCAGTAGGTTTGAAGACATAGCTACCCGCCTCATTCCTCCATATCTAAAGACGATAACCGCCAAATGCATGCTGAAACGCATCTTTTAATGGTTCAACATCTACTTCCCACATCGCGGCGATCTCCGCACTGACATCCGTGTTCCACCACTCACATAATTTCTTGCGGTTGTCGCGATTCTCACCAATCCAGAGCAGATTTGTGATCACCTTACCGTAATAATATTCTTCCGCCTGCTTCATCCGTTCGGGAGAGACATATACTTTTAGCCTTTTGGCTGTCCGGTACAATTCCTTGCTGCATGCCCGGCGAATTCCTCTGGCGGAAGGAAGGTTTTGACCGGATTGCGTATGTTTGACCGGCGGAGAACCAGGTATTGATTTGTGTGACATCTTCTCACGCTCCTCTCCCCATACCATATGCGCACTGCTGCGAACGGGACACTATCCCAACCTCTTGAAGTAGCAACGTCCACAGCCCTGTGATAAAATAGGGACGAACATCCATGGTGCGGAGGGGCACCGCCAATCAGGATGGAGAAAGAGGGTTGAGATGGACTTTATTCATAACCTTGTTGGCCAATTGTTCGATTGGATTCAAAGTCTTGGGTACTTTGGAATCATGCTTGGATTAATGTTGGAAGTTATCCCAAGCGAAATTGTGCTGGCGTATGGAGGTTTTCTCGTTTCACAAGGTAATATCAACTTCTTCGGTGCTATGATTTTTGGTACGGTGGGCGGTGTGATTGCCCAGTTATTTATTTACTGGATTGGCCGTTATGGCGGCAGACCTGTACTTGAACGCTACGGTAAATACATACTCATCCAGAAAAAACACATCGACCATTCCGAGGAGTGGTTTCGCAAGTATGGTACAGGTGTCATTTTCACAGCGCGTTTTGTTCCGGTGGTAAGACATGCGATCTCCATCCCGGCTGGCATCACGAAAATGCACACAGGCAAATTCATCTTGCTTACTACACTCGCTGTTATACCTTGGACTGCATTGTTTATATATTTAGGGATGATTCTTGGAGATCAATGGGAGCATATTGATGAGAAAGCGGCACCATATGTTATGCCTATTTTGCTTGTCGCTCTCGCCCTTATGATCGTTTATGTACTTATTAAATGGATGAATGTTCGTAAAAAGAAAGGAAGTGTCTAGTCATGGGTAAACCCAACTTGTCTCACAAATTCGGTAAAGGTCTGCCACCGAAAGATTTTATCGAGAGTATGACCAAGAACCAAAGTGAATTCCAGGCCAATTATGATAGCTTTACTTGGTCGAACGAAGAGGATCGTGAGTTTTTTGAGAGTCTGAACCATCGCGATGATCTGCGTGTGTTAATTCTGGCTGCTGACTGGTGCGGGGATGTTGTCCGTAATATTCCGGTTGTGTTCCAGGCGCTTGAAATTTCAGGAATCCCAACAGAAGTTCTGATTATGGAGAACCATCCGGAAGTGATGGATGAGTTCCTGACGATGGGTGGCCGTTCCGTGCCAGTCGTTATTTTTGCAGATACAGGTGGTCATGTGTTAGGTCAGTGGGGACCTCGTCCGCAGCATGTACAGGAAGTCATGATTGAATTCAAACGCCTTAATCCGGATCGTGAAGCAGCAGATTATCAAGAAAATTTGGCTGTAGCGCGTCAAGAGATTGGTAAACGTTATGGGGAAGGAACGGAGTCACATGCGGCCATTATCCGTGAGCTGCGTGAACTGATTTCGGGTTACTAAGCCGATATGCTTAACATTCGTACGTTTACACTAGGCCCGCTTCAGACCAATGCGTATCTCCTACAAGGAGATGATCCGGGCAAAGCCGTCATTATTGATCCGGGCATGAATCCAGGGCCGCTGCTTAAGGCGATCCAAGACTTGGAGATCGAAGCCATTCTCCTCACTCATGCTCACTTTGATCATATGGGCGGGGTAGATGAGATCCGCAAATTGAAGGGATGTCCCGTTTATCTTCATGACTTGGAGAGTGACTGGCTCACCACCCCGAAATTAAATGGATCTTTGAATTGGCCGCAGGCGACACCACCGCTTTCGACAGATCCTGCTGAATATGCCATGGACGAAGGGCAGAAGCTGAATCTGATTGGTCATACGTTTAAAGTGTTCCATACACCTGGACATTCCCCAGGCAGTGTAAGTTTGCTTTGTGATAACGACCTGTTTGCGGGTGATGTGCTGTTCCGCATGGGTGTGGGCAGAACGGACCTGACAGGAGGGCGTGAACGGGATCTGATTGATTCAATCCAGAACAAGCTTTACACCTTTGCTGATGAGGTTAAAGTATATCCAGGTCATGGTCCCAAAACGACCATTGGTTATGAGAAACAGAACAATCCTTACGTGTCCGCAAGATAATCCGACATGATACGTGAAGAAAGTCTGGACAAGTGACAACTTTTTCATTAGAATAGCAATTAGTTGTTACAAGCGTTAAGGCATCATCTAACTGAAGCATTACCAAGAAACACCCAACCTCGCGAAGCACGCAGACTGTGGTCTATACCCGGTTTGCGTTCTTTTTTTGTTTTCAGCCCCTTTTTATCGCAGAATTAGCCTTTTTTACGCTACATAGAGATGTAAGATGCGCTTCATCACAAGCCAGTTTGAGACCAATAGCAAGTACAGATTGATTTAGAAATAATAAATTTAAGAAATAGTAGATCATGAGAGTGGGGAATATCAAAGTGGAGAAACCAAGAGTTATTCCGTTGAATCAGCGTGTCGAGTATCCGATCATTGAAGAAAACCGTCGTATATTGGAAAGTGGGAAAAGAGAAACGGGTACTGAGCAAGCTTTAATACATAACCCTGGCTTGGCCAATGAAGTGATAAAGTCTCAGCAGAATATATGGACAAGCCGTGTTTTAAAAAACGGAGCCCGCAACCAACCGTGGTTCGACAAGCTGCAGGATTACCGGAATCAAGTCTGATTGCCTGGGAAATTGTCGGGTTTAATTTTTTTTTAAATTTCATTGAACGTTTTTGCAGAGCCTGTCGTATTAACTCCAGATTGAACGGGAAGAAGGTGATTTCATGATAAAGGCAGCTGAGCTGGAAGAGGTACGCAGAGCAGTATCGGGAGACGATAGCGCACTCGCAGCGTTGTTGCAACGTCACTACACGTTTGTGTATAAGTATCTTGTCAAAGTGACAATGGACGCTAACCTCGCAGAAGAGACGGTGCAGGATACGATGATTCGTTGTATGGAAAATATCCATCGATATGATGGCACGTCTGCCTTTTCATCATGGGTGATCACCATTGCGACCCGCATCTATATCGATAAGACAAGACGTAAGAAGAGAGAACAGAACTGGCTTGCTCTCATCCGGGATCAGGCCGTACGTCGATTCCGTTGGCAGCTTGAGACTCGGAATGAAGAATGGACAGATGTCATGGATGCGATGACAAGAC
Source organism: Paenibacillus sp. AGC31 (assembly GCF_057334655.1). Taxonomy (NCBI): domain Bacteria; kingdom Bacillati; phylum Bacillota; class Bacilli; order Caryophanales; family Paenibacillaceae; genus Paenibacillus; species Paenibacillus sp. AGC31. The sequence continues at coordinate 12,960 of NZ_JBHFJH010000020.1, read as the reverse complement.
TGACACCCGAACATCGTGTTGCAGTGCTACTGAAGCATTATTATGGATACGGATATGACGAGATCGGGGAAATGCTGGGTATTCCTGCGGGAACGGTGAAGTCACGCACAGCTTATGGTCTCCGTCAGTTAAGAAAGGAGCTGGAATAAGGATGAGCAGATCAGATGATGCACAAGAACAAGAAGTTGTAGAACGATTGCAGCAACACATGAAAGTGCTGGATGATGCATTTGAGCCGACAAGTATTCCTTCCTTGGGTTCACTTGAAGCTCAAGTCAGGGAACGTAAACAGATTAGACGTCGAGCCAATTGGATTGAGATTATATGTTTCTGGTTGGTTGGATTGCTTGCGATTACCTTCGGGGCATTATTTTTTGTATCTGCTCCAGCTCTATACCTGGGAATCCAGGCTCTTGGTACAGCTGTTGCGGTGATTTTGGTTGTGATTTGGGCTGGACGGCGCCGGAAGGAGGTTCATCATGAATAAAATGCATTATTCGTTGGATGAGGTTTCTCCACTATGGCTTACATTGCTTGGCATTTTTCTTCTGGTTCAGGGCACATGGATCTTTCAGGACGCACGCAGACGTGGACGTTTCCCTTGGTTATGGGGATTATGGGGCATCACGGGATTTCCCACGCCGCTCATTATATACTGGTTTGTCGTGATTCGATCACAGCGCAAGCCAGGTGCACGTAATCCGAAATAACATCATTTTAAAAATGGAAAAAAAGATTTTGCACAAATATGTTGTTTAATTCTAGTATTCCTAGACATCGTTATTCTTTTCTAGTAGACTATACAAATAAATATTAATGATAGACTACCAGGAGGTTAGACGATGCTGCGATTAGGAGAGAAGGTTGTCATCGTCGCGGATGCGTTTGAGCAGAATCTTCCTGTGGGGGAATATGGTTTCATCATCGCTTATGACCGGAATCCGGACAATGCGTTCGATTACGTGCTTCGAGTGCCGCAGGTAAACCGGAACTTTTTTGTTCCATCCGGCGACGTCGATCTGGAAGAGGTTCTGCTGAAGCAGGAAGCTGAGCGGGTCGAGCGAGAAGCGTTGATAGATTACGCCCTTGCGACACACAATGAGAAGCTGTTTCATCATCTGATGAACGGAGATTTTCAAGCTGTGGAAGAGGAAGAGGAAACCGCGAACGATGTTATGTCACAGGCGGATTTTATAAAGCAGGTTAATCTGCGTGCATGGATTTAGAATTTTAAGAGTCGGCTGATGCCGGCTCTTTTTTATTTTATAAGTTTGATTTCAGCTTCCCGGAAGCCTGTCAGGTCATTTGCATTGAATTGTCGAACTATCTCACCTATAATGAAAAAAGTTATCTTGAGACTTTAGCCCGTTAAACGAGCGATTCGTTTCAGGTCGTTTCGGGAATCAGAATGAATGAAGGAGGCATCCGCTAATGAGTATTTCGAATAATGACGTTCAGCATGTGGCCAAGCTGGCCCGGCTCAACTTGACTGCTGAAGAAGAACAGACCCTGACAGGTCAGCTGAACGCGATTTTAAAATATGCAGAAAAGCTGAATGAGCTGGATACGGAAGACATCGAGCCCACCACTCACGTTCTGCACGTAAGCAATGTTATGCGTGAAGATGAGACCAAAGAAAGCCTGTCGATTGAACAGGTGATGCGCAATGCACCGGAAGAAGAAGATGGGCAGTTTAAAGTGCCTGCTGTAATGGAATAACGGATAACCGGAAGGAGGACAAAAACTGTGAGTTTATTTGAACAATCGTTGCCTGAGTTACATAACAAGCTGCATGCCAAAGAGCTGTCGGTCAGCGATTTGGTGGATCAGGCGTATCAGAACATTGGCGCGCATGACGATAAAGTTAAGGCATATTTGGCACTGGATGAAGAACAAGCACGCGCTCGTGCACGTCAACTGGATGACCGTCTGGTTAGCGGCGAGGAGAAAGGTTTGCTTTTTGGTCTGCCTGTAGGTATTAAGGATAACATCGTTACGAACGGACTGCGCACGACGTGTGGTAGCCAATTCCTTCGTAATTTCGACCCGGTGTATGACGCGACAGTTGTCGAGAAATTGAAAGCTGCGGACACCGTAACTATTGGCAAACTCAACATGGACGAATTTGCCATGGGCGGCTCCAATGAGAATTCAAGTTTCTCCCCTGTACGTAATCCATGGGCACTGGATCGTGTTCCAGGAGGTTCCAGCGGTGGTTCAGCAGCAGCTGTGGCTTCGGGAGAAGCATACTTCACGCTTGGATCAGATACAGGTGGCTCCATCAGACAGCCTGCTTCGTATTGCGGTGTTGTTGGATTGAAGCCAACGTACGGACTTGTTTCCCGCTTTGGATTGGTTGCATTTGCATCATCCCTGGATCAGATTGGTCCTTTGACGAAAAATGTTGAAGATTCTGCTTATGTATTGCAGGCCATTGCTGGTTATGACGCCAAAGATTCGACATCTGCAAAAGTAGAGATCCCGGATTATTTGAGTGGACTGACAGGTGATGTTAAAGGGCTTCGTATTGCTGTTCCGAAAGAATACATCGGTGAAGGCGTCGATCCACAAGTGAAAGAGACAGTTCTTTCTGCATTGAAAGTTCTTGAAGGACTCGGGGCAACATGGGAAGAAGTATCCCTTCCGCATACCGAATATGCGGTGGCTACGTATTACCTGCTGGCTTCTTCAGAGGCTTCTTCGAACCTGGCTCGATTTGATGGTGTACGTTATGGCGTACGTGCAGACAATCCGGACAACTTGCTGGATCTGTATCATCAGTCCCGCAGTCAAGGCTTTGGTCCGGAAGTGAAACGACGTATCATGCTCGGAACGTATGCTCTCAGCTCGGGTTACTATGATGCCTATTATCTGAAAGCACAGAAGGTACGTACATTGATCAAACAGGATTTCGACAATGTATTTGCCAAATATGATGTGATTATCGGACCAACTGCGCCAACTACGGCGTTCAAACTGGGTTCACAGGTGGATGATCCACTTACGATGTATCTGAACGATATTTTGACGATTCCAGTCAACTTGGCTGGTGTACCTGCTGTTAGCATTCCATGTGGATTCTCGGATGGATTGCCTGTTGGCCTGCAGATTATCGGTAAAGCTTTTGATGAAACCACCGTATTGCGTGTAGCGCATGCGTTTGAACAAAATACAGAATTCCACAAGCAGCGTCCGCAGCTGTAGACTGCCCGGAACGGAGGAATATAGAAATGTCCGCATCTAAATATGAAACGGTCGTTGGACTTGAAGTCCACGTGGAGTTGCATACCAACTCCAAAATTTTCTGTGGCTGCTCCACAGCTTTTGGAGCTCCGCCGAACACGCATACCTGCCCGGTCTGTCTCGGACATCCGGGCGTACTGCCAGTACTGAATCGTCAGGCGGTAGACTACGCCATGAAGGCAGCGATGGCCCTGAATTGTACGATTGCTGATGTCAGCAAGTTTGACCGTAAAAACTACTTTTATCCCGATTCACCCAAAGCTTATCAGATCTCGCAATTTGATCAACCAATCGGTGAGAACGGCTGGATTGATATCGAAGTGAATGGTGAAACGAAACGAATTGGCATCACACGTCTTCACTTGGAAGAAGATGCAGGGAAGCTTACACATATCGATGGCGGATACGCGTCTTTGGTGGACTTCAACCGTGTCGGTACACCACTGGTGGAGATTGTATCCGAACCTGAGATTTCTTCTCCGGAAGAAGCACGTGCGTATCTTGAAAAATTGCGTGCTATCATGCAGTACTGTGATGTATCGGACGTGAAGATGGAAGAAGGTTCACTGCGTTGTGACGCCAACATCAGTTTGCGTCCACATGGACAGGAGAAGCTGGGAACAAGAGCCGAACTGAAAAACATGAACTCCTTCCGTGGTGTTCAACGTGGTCTCGAATATGAACAATATCGCCAAGCTGAAATTCTGGATGATGGCGGTGAAGTGGTTCAGGAGACGCGTCGCTGGGACGAAGCTCAAGGGAAAACACTGTCGATGCGTGGTAAGGAACAGGCGCATGACTATCGTTATTTCCCGGACCCGGATCTCGTGAAGCTGCATATTGATGAAGCCTGGAAAGAGCGCATCAAGGCTACCATACCTGAGCTCCCAGACGAACGTAAAGCTCGTTATACGGCTGATTACGGATTGCCTAGCTATGATGCAGAGGTTATTACTTCATCCAAGGCTATAGCTGATCTTTTCGAAGATAGCTTGAAATTCACTCAGGATGCCAAATCCGTATCCAACTGGATCATGGGCGACTTGCTGGGTTACCTGAATACGAGCAATCTTGAGGTGACTCAGGTCCCACTGACAGGTCAAGGCTTGGGTGAGATGATCGGACTGCTGGAGAAGGGCACCATTAACAGCAAAATCGCCAAAACGGTATTCAAGGAGATGCTGGAGAGCGGCAAGCTTCCACAGCAGATCGTTGAAGAGAAGGGTCTTGTGCAGATTAGTGATGAAGGTGCCATTCTTGCCATCGTTGAGCAGGTTGTGGCGAACAATCCTCAATCTGTGGAAGATTATAAGGCTGGTAAACAGAAAGCCATTGGTTTCCTCGTTGGTCAAGTTATGAAAGAAAGTAAAGGCAAGGCGAATCCCGCCCTCGCCAACCAACTGCTTGCAGATGTACTGAACCGCTAATCCTTCCGGTGAGGCCGGACAGAAAGAGGCTCGTCCCTGTGACAGCCTCTTTTTGTTATGAAAGAGACGAAAGTAATTCAGACGGGGGAACGGATATGAACATTCAATCATTGTCATTACGTGATCTGGAGACGTTGGGACAGTTATGGAGACTTCAACATGTAGCTTATCGATTGGAAGCTGAAATCATCGGATTTCAGGAGATTCCTCCTTTGATGGATACGATGGAGACACTTCGGGATTGTGGAGAGCGTTTTTATGGTTGTATCCATGGTGACGGAGAGCTTATCGGGGCTGTCGCTGTAGCAGAGGAAGAGGAGAATACACTGACCATTACACGAATGATGGTGCACCCGGATCACTTTCGCAAGGGAATTGCGGCATCTTTGATGACGTATGTGTTGGAACAGCATGCGGATCTTCCGCGTTATATCGTCTCCACAGGAACGTTGAATCAGCCCGCAGTGAATCTGTACACCAAATTTGGTTTTAATCCCGTGGAGGTCACACAGATTGCACCTGGAGTGGAATTAACTACTTTTCACAAGAATAAACTTTAATAATATTAACAACTTGAGGAGGAATACCGACTTTGGGCGATCCCTGGTTCATTGATGAGTGGCACATTTTATTACGATTATTGCTGGCTATGCTGCTTGGAGGGCTCGTAGGCCTGGAGCGGGAACGGTCCAATCATGCTGCCGGTTTGCGTACCCATATCCTGGTATGTCTTGGCTCTGCACTGATTATGATGTTGTCTGTTTATGGCTTTAAAGATTTTGCTAATGAATTAAATGTAAGGATCGATCCAGCGCGTCTGGCTACTGCTGTAATTACTGGTGTCGGATTCCTGGGAGCAGGGACAATTCTCTTTACGGGAAAATCCATTACCGGACTGACTACAGCTGCTTCAATTTGGGTTGTTGCAGCCATTGGGCTCGCAGCAGGTGCGGGATTCTTTTTTGCATCGATCGTATCTACTGTCCTGGTATTGCTTAATCTCTGGGTATTTAACAAATTAGAGCTGAGGTATTTACGAGGGAACAAGATGCATGTCGTTACACTTCACACGTTGTCAGAACCCGGTTTTCTGGAACAACTGTCTTCATGTATGGAGCAGGAGAAGATCAAGATCCGTAAAATTACTGTGAATGAACAAGACCTGGCTTATGCAGAGCTGGTGTCGGTTGAACGTAAAATTGAGATTGTATTACATGTCCAGGTACCGCATGATTTCCAAACGGTAGGCTTGGTATCCAAGTTACGACAGTGGGAACACGTTACCAAGGTGTCGATCGAATAAATGAATTACAACCCTCCAGAGGCCAGTAGTGCCGGAGGGTTTTTGGTCATATCCATATTTCTTCCAGTTACTCTCCTTGCTCTTTAGGGTACTATCTAACCAAATGCATGAAGAGCGGAAGGTCAGATCAGAAGAGAGGAGTATGTTATGAAACGGAGACGTCAATTGAACAAAAAGACCCGTAGAGTTCAGACCAAACTGGTCAGAAATCGGGCTCACAAGTTTATTGCGGGATTACTGAGTGCCATTATTCCTGGCCTGGGTCATATTTATCTGAGATTGTACATGAGAGGCTTGACCTTTATGCTGCTTGTTTTGCTTGATCTGTCAGCAGTGTTGTACTTCTCATCCATTGGAATACAGATCAATGTGCCATTGCTCATCTTGCTGGCTTTGTGTATCCCGGTTATTTACTTTTACAATGTATATGATGTGTTGCAATCTGCAGATTGGGTCATGATGCGCAGACGTAGAGCCGTAACCCAGGCAACTTCGGACAAGCCGATAACCAATGAACGTTCTACAGGAGATGCAATGATGGTCTGGGAGAGAGGCATATCGTTTGGATTACTTCTGATTGTTGGAGGGTCTTTGATGGTGCTGTTTTTCCGCAAACCACGTTGGTTTCAAGAGCTTCTCGCCATGTACGGCGGATATTCATTTGCGGTTCTCATGATTGTAGGCGGTTTGCTTCTGTTTGGTCGTGAGTTCTGGGTGATGTTGAACAAGAAAAAAATGTAGTGGAAATGATACGAGGAGGGAACGTGATGAACCGTAAAGTCCGGGTTGGCCGCTATACGGCTGCCGCCTTAATCATAGCGGTCGGTGTGCTGTTGATTTTGGATAAACGGTGGGGAACTGACTATGTATATGAGATGGTGGACTGGTGGCCATTTTTGCTCGTTGTTTTAGGTGTTGAATATATTGTGCTGTTCCTGTGGACACGCAGAAGAAACAAGGTGCAATCGGAAAACCCGAGCAATCCTGATGAACAAATCAAAGTACGTTTCAGACCCGATGCCAAAGGCATTCTGACCTCACTGATTTTGGTAGCTTCCGTATTTATCGTCACCGAGCAGGATCACTACATGCACTTATGGAATAGAGTGAGTCTAAATCTCGGAGCGGCATCCATGGACTACAGTCAAGCGGCAGGATATATGGAGGATAAGGGCACGATTCGTGTACCTGTTCGCATGGATACGTCAGATCTGGTGGTTGAAGGTGTCAACGGAGATATCTCGGTACAACGCGGAGATACGGATGAGATTGAAGTACGGACGGTGATCTGGGTAGATCAGACGACGGAAGTACAGGCAAAGGCCGTTGCAGCAGCCTCTTTTGTAGAGGCCGATGGTACAAAAGTAATTTATATCAAAGCTACAGGCAAGACGTATGGAGACAATGAAAAAACGCAGCCACGGATGAATCTTACCATTACGATCCCGGATGATCGTCGTTTTAATCTGGATATTCGAACTTCCAATGGAGCCATATTATTAAACCGTCCGGAAGCCATTAGTACCATATTGGCCGAAACGGGTAACGGACGTATCCGGATTACCAATGCTGTTGGAGATATCTCAGGGAAAACGTTGAACGGAGATGTCATTGTAGCCAACGCTATTGGTAATGTCGATCTGGACAGTAACCGTGGAGACATGAAGGCTCGCGGTATTTCCGGCGATGTAGATCTTACTACACAAGTGGGAAGTATCAGTATTGTGGACTCCGTTGGTGTATTCACCGCAGAGACACGCAACGGCAATATTACGCTGGATGGAGCCAATCTGGGAATCAAAGCCCAATCGCTTAATGGCAGTATTAACATCGTATCTACCAAAGTCGGAGGAGACTGGGATGTGTACAGTGCTGTGGGAGCCATTAACGTATTACTTCCTGATCGTGGAGACTACAGTCTTGCGGGTTCCAGCAGTTATGGAGATCTAAGTACGGATCTGCCGTTCAAAGTACAGAATAAAACCATAGAAGGCCAGCTCGGCGAGGGCGAGTACAGGGTGAAAATTGAAGGCAACAGTGATCTCACCATTCAGAGCAACCCGGCTGTATCTACCCCTGAAACAGTTACACCTGATTCTGAAGATACGGCTGAGAATCTGGAACAGACTACCGAGGACGGACCAAATTCCCAGCTGGATTCTACAGAGGTTCCTTGACCGCCGCGTTGACAATAAACTTGTAATCGCCGTACAATAAATGTACACTGGCAAGATTACACGGCATGAAAGATGGATTGTCGTTCTTAATGGCCGGGAATCAACTCTGAGCGAGGAGACAGTAACTTACTCTTCACCAGAGAATGAAAGGTAAGGCGGTGGGTTTTATGGCAACACGTGTCCAACATGCGTTGGAGCATCTGAAAACGACCGGTGTCCGTATTACACCCCAGCGTCATGCCATATTGAACTATCTGATGGAATCCATGGGGCATCCGACAGCCGATGAAATTTACCGAGCCCTTGAACCCCAATTTCCCAGTATGAGCGTGGCAACGGTATATAATAATTTGAAGATGTTTCTGGAAGCTGGCATGGTCCGGGAATTGACATACGGAGATAATTCAAGTCGCTTCGATGCCAATGTGACGGATCATTATCATGTTATCTGTGATCAATGCGGCAAGATTGAAGACTTCAGCTATCCTTCACTCAAAAGTGTAGAGCTTCAGGCGGAGTCTAGTACAGGATTCGAAGTACACGGTCACCGATTGGAAGTATATGGCGTTTGCAAAAGTTGCAGGGATTAAGAGAGTTGAATTACAATATTAACGTGCAGAATTCAGTATGGATTCTTCACGTTTTTTTTTAGCATTTATGCAAAATGCTCATCTTTATAACAACTTATGCGCACATCCTTATGATCAGCATAATTAACGGAGGTAGACGTTTGGGTAGAAAAAGCAGATATACACGTCAGAAGCGACGTTCATTTTGGCCCGGTTTTCTCGGGGCTTGTCTGATCGCCGGGGGGGCTTACTGGCTTATAACAAATGTATGGTTGAACCAGACCCATGAAGACCCCGACTGGGTAGGAAGAAGCCAACCTATTTTTGTAGATGGGCAACTGATGGATGGAGACGCTCTGGGTACAGGAGATCAACTCAAGTTACCTGTAGATGTGCTGCAAGAAGCGATTGATGCAGGCATACGTTATGAATCAGAAACGGGAGATATCATTATTGCCTCTCCTCAGCGAGTCCTTCATATGAAAGATGGAAGCACACAAGCAGAACTTAATCACAAAGATTATCCCATGACAGTTAAGCCTGAGGTTAAGGACGGAGAAGCCTATATTCCGCTCAAACCTTTGAAAGAAGTATATGGCATAACCGTACAGGAAGATCCAGTAACAGGTGCTGTGCTGCTGATGCGTGGAGGGGACATGATTCAGTATGCAGAGATTGATACGTTATCATCCAAAGCGGACAAGACCGTGCCGTTATATAAACGTGGGGGAGAATCCTCACCAATCATTGCCGACATAGAGAAGGCTGCACGGGTACGTGTATGGCAGACGGGGGATGAACAGAGCTTTGTTCAACTCGATAATGGGTATGCCGGATATGTAGATAATGATTATATTGTCCTCACCGAGAAAAAGAAGGTGGACTTGCCCAAGTATACGCTGACAGCAGCAGAGAAGAAGTGGCAGAATAAACCGGTAAATCTGGTTTGGGAGGCTGTGTACAATCGTCAGCCTGATGTGAGTTCTATCGGTAAAATGCCTGGTGTGAATGTGGTCAGCCCCACATGGTTTCATATTACGGATGGACAGGGCACTGTGAAAAGCAAGGGAAACCAAGCTTATGTGAACTGGGCTCACCGTTCGGGTATGGAAGTATGGGGACTCATGGATAACAGCTTTGATCCGGACATTACAAAAGAAGCTGTAGCTTCTTACGAGACACGCACTCATATTATTGAGCAGATGTTAGAGTATGCACAGACGTATCAACTGGACGGTATCAACATCGACTTTGAGAATGTGTATACAGATGACGGGCCGAACATTACGCAATTTGTGCGCGAGATCAAGGCGATGGCACGTATACATGGATTGATGTTATCGATCGATGTAACACCAAAATCAAACAGTGAGATGTGGTCTGCCTTTCTGGACCGCCGTGCATTAGGTTCTTTTGCAGACTATGTTATTGTGATGGCTTATGATGAACATTGGGCGGCCAGTCCCAAGGCAGGTTCGGTAGCGTCTCTGCCTTGGACCGAGGCTTCCATGAGACGCATACTTGAGGAGGATGAAGTCCCTTCTAACAAGTTAATCATGGCGGTTCCACTCTATACCCGGATATGGACGGAAGAGACGAATGATCAGGGTGAGGTTAAAGTGTCTTCCAAAGCGGTGGGCATGAATGCCATTGTGGAGCTGATCCAAGAGAAGAAACTCAAATCTGAACTGGATCAGGCAAGTGGACAGAACTATGTGGAATATAAGGAAGACGGAGCTACCAAGAAAATATGGATCGAAGATGCCGTGTCCCTTCAGGCGCGGGTGGATTTGATTGCTTCGTTGAAGCTGGGCGGAGTAGCTGCGTGGAATCGGAGTTTTGCTAATGCCTCTGCATGGGAGGTATTAAAGCAGGCCGGTTACCAGAAATAATTTACTCGAACTCAGAGTGTCTGATTGCTTTAATTTATTTTCGCTAAGCTCAAAGTTTCTCCTTGGGTACCATCATACGTGCAGTCTACCGTTTTATTGGTCGTAGAACTTATAATTTAACTTCATATTTTAGCTATTGATAACAGCAATAAGGACTCACTTATAAGCCAAGTCCAAAAAGGTCCGGTAAACATACCGGGCCTTTTTTTTGTTCTTCAATGAAATTAAGGGAAAAGAAATTTAACGGTTGGAGATCATTTCATGCTAACCATCGGTGGGGGGGACTTGTGTAGAAGGCGCTTTCAGTTGTTGACTGGTCATGTTGGCCTTATTAGGGTCCAGGGTGAGGATGGTATGACAGAACATACAACGATCTGTTTTGCCAAGCATTTTGGTTAACTTCCCGCATTCCGGACAGTCGACTTGTACTGCACTGGTGGAGAGCATACCCGCCCAGAAATAAATGGCTAGACTGGCCATCATGGCAATCAGTCCGATGACGAGCCCTACAGCTGCGAAAACTTTGCCTGCATGTCCCCAGAAAACAATCCCGGCTGTTCCCAGTATCATTAGGCCCATACCTAGCATGGTCAGTAGTAATCCCCAAGTGCGAAAAGCATTAATTTTTGCTGATTTAAAAATCATGAAAAATGCTCCTATCGTATGAGTAGTATCGGACCTGGAAAAGAAGGAAACTTCAGTCTGGATGTAGAATTACATTATAACTGACTTGGCGCTTATCTGCCATGAAATGTATGGAGGGAATCGTGGAATTAAAGAACCTTGCTTTTTTGTCCGAACAGTCGGAAGAGACAGGGGCAGTTGGGGCTATCGCTTATTCCCACCCGGGAGAGCGATTCCACGGCTCCTTAATTCAAGATTTCGAATTATTAGTACTTGTTGTTCATAATGATGATCAATTGAAGTCGGCAGTGGGACATTACAGATATGGTGATCTTCGTTATCAGATGATCTATGCGAGCCGTCATGAATTAAAGAGTAGTGTAGTTACCGGGAATCATAATAATCTCACCCAGTGTCTGATTGAAGGTGAGATTATCTGGGAAGCGGACAGCGCCTTAAGTGATTTGCGAGAAGAACTGTCTACCTTTGGGGCAGAATTGCGTGAGCAGAAGTTGCTTCATGAATTCACCAGTTTCTTGAGAATGTACGTGGAGGCCAAACGTCATATTCAGGAAGGTCATGTTGTAGACGCCTATTACAATGTATTAGAGGCTCTGGGGAACTGGGCAAGAATTGTATTGATTGAACAGGGGATATACCCGGATCATGCCGTCTGGACACATGTGCAGAATCTGGATCGCGCTTTATGGAAACTATATCAAGAGCTTACCGTAAGCTCGGAGACGCTGGAGCAGCGAGTAGAGCTTGTCCTGCTTGCCTGTGAGTTTTCCGTAATGTCCAAAATGAGTGAATGCTCAGAACTGCTGCTGCGTGTGTTAAGAAGTCGCAAGGAGCCGTGGAGCATGAATGAGCTTGTTCATCATCCGCAGTTAAGATTTGTTCGAGAAGATCTGCCTTTGGTGATACGTAAGCTGGTCTTTCGTTCTATTGTAAAAGAATCGGCAGGGTGGCCATCGATCGGAGGAGAGGGCCGGGAAATTCGGTATTGGATTGAGGCATAACCTTCTCCAGAAGCCTGACATTATATTGATCACATAAGGGAGGGGAAACCTTCCTTTTTTGTTTGTTTAATAATTTATAAAAAGATGTTGACTCTCATTCACGATATATGATACATTATATTTCGTTCCCCAAACGAGATTATCGCCAACAAATGATAATTTCTTCAGAGGAAAAGTGAAGAACTAAAGCTTCAAAAAAAAGAAATTAAAAAAAGTTCTTGACGAAAACAAACGGAATGTGTTACATTATTTAAGTCGCCGCCGAAACTTGGTTGAGACGAGAAACAAGTGAAACAAATCGTGTTTGATCTTTGAAAACTGAACAACGAGTGAGTAAACATTCTGCTTGCAGAATGAACGCGAAAGTTAGAGACAAGCCTTGGCTTGAATCGACTGGAGCACAAATGAGATTTTTAATCTCGTCAGATTCAAAATGAGCTTATCGCTCTTTTCAATACTTTATTGGAGAGTTTGATCCTGGCTCAGGACGAACGCTGGCGGCATGCCTAATACATGCAAGTCGAGCGGAGTTGATAGGAAGCTTGCTTCCTTGATACTTAGCGGCGGACGGGTGAGTAACACGTAGGCAACCTGCCCTCAAGTTTGGGACAACTACCGGAAACGGTAGCTAATACCGAATAATTGTTTTCTTCGCCTGAAGGAAACTGGAAAGACGGAGCAATCTGTCACTTGGGGATGGGCC
>NZ_JBHFJH010000019.1:0-1489 GCF_057334655.1 Paenibacillus sp. AGC31 | reverse complement strand
TGGCTGCTTCTAAGCCAACATCCTGGTTGTCTGTGCAACTCCACATCCTTTCCCACTTAACACACACTTGGGGACCTTAGCTGATGGTCTGGGCTGTTTCCCTTTTGACAATGGATCTTAGCACTCACTGTCTGACTCCCGGAAGTAAGTCTATGGCATTCGGAGTTTGACTGAGCTTGGTAACCCTTGCGGGCCCCGCACCCAATCAGTGCTCTACCTCCACGACTCTGTTTTCCGAGGCTAGCCCTAAAGCTATTTCGGGGAGAACCAGCTATCTCCGAGTTCGATTGGAATTTCTCCGCTACCCCCACCTCATCCCCGCATTTTTCAACATGCGTGGGTTCGGGCCTCCAGTGCGTGTTACCGCACCTTCACCCTGGACAGGGGTAGATCACCCGGTTTCGGGTCTACGTCCACGTACTATGTCGCCCTATTCAGACTCGCTTTCGCTGCGGCTCCGGCTCTTCACCTTAACCTTGCACGGGAACGTAACTCGCCGGTTCATTCTACAAAAGGCACGCCATCACCCCTAAAACGGGCTCTGACTTTTTGTAAGCACACGGTTTCAGGTTCTATTTCACTCCCCTTCCGGGGTGCTTTTCACCTTTCCCTCACGGTACTGCTTCACTATCGGTCGCTAGGAAGTATTTAGCCTTGGCAGATGGTCCTGCCGGATTCATACGGGGTTTCACGTGCCCCGCACTACTCGGGATCCGTCTCGGAGGGAACCAACTTTCAACTACAGGGCTTTTACCTTCTTTGGCGGGCCTTTCCAGACCTCTTCGCTTAACCGGTTCCTTTGTAACTCCATGTGAGACGTCCCACAACCCCAAAGAGCAAGCTCTCTGGTTTGGGCTTCTCCGCGTTCGCTCGCCGCTACTGACGGAATCACTATTGTTTTCTCTTCCTCAGGGTACTTAGATGTTTCAGTTCCCCTGGTATGCCTCTACATAACCTATGTATTCAGTTATGAGTAACTGGAAATTACCCCAGCTGGGTTTCCCCATTCGGACACCCCCGGATCAAAGCTTGCTTACAGCTCCCCGAGGCAGTTTCGTTGTTCGCCACGTCCTTCATCGGCTCCTAGCGCCTAGGCATCCTCCGTGTGCTCTTAGTAGCTTAACCATTTTGTTCCGGTTTCGGTCGCTCGCTTCCCTTGTTTTGCTTGCGCAAAGCCAAAAGTCGCTCTCACCCGATACCATCACAAAAGCAATTTAACTACCTTTATACACTTGACTTGTTTGCACAAGTTCAGCTTAAAGGAATGTTCTAATTCGCGTTTGTTTCGTTTCGATATCTAGTTTTCAAAGAACAAGCTCCATGCAAAAGCAAGCTGTTTGAGAGTTTGAGCTCTCAAAACTGAGCAACGAGTGAGTAACTAGCCGACCTGGCTAGATTTTGTATTTGAATGTTTCCACTCGGGAAACGATTCTCCATAGAAAGGAGGTGATCCAGCCGCACCTTCCGATACGGCTACCTTGTTACGACT
>NZ_JBHFJH010000016.1:0-11149 GCF_057334655.1 Paenibacillus sp. AGC31 | reverse complement strand
ATTCGGTATTAGCTACCGTTTCCGGTAGTTGTCCCAAACTTGAGGGCAGGTTGCCTACGTGTTACTCACCCGTCCGCCGCTAACTATCAGAGAAGCAAGCTTCTCTTCAAGTCCGCTCGACTTGCATGTATTAGGCATGCCGCCAGCGTTCGTCCTGAGCCAGGATCAAACTCTCCAATAAAGTATTGAAAAGAGCGATAAGCTCATTTTGAATCTGACGAGATTAAAAATCTCATTTGTGCTCCAGTCGATTCAAGCCAAGGCTTGTTTCAAACTTTCGCGTTCATTCTGCAAGCAGAATGTTTACTCACTCGTTGTTCAGTTTTCAAAGATCAAACTTGTTTCGTTACCGAATGTCGTTCTCTTCAGCAACTCTTATATAATATCATGTCCGAACCAACTTTGCAAGCTCTTTTTTTAAGTTTCTTTCGAAGCTTAATTCAATTCGCTTGCCGCACCAGTGTTAAACCGTGTTTTCTTGGCCGGACTAATAATATATCACGTATAGATATTAATTACAATACTTTATTTAATAAAATTTATTTTACTACAAATCAACTACCTCCACCGCGTTGCTCTCCTATCTCAGTGTAAAGTTTATTATAGTTTAAATGACATTCTTTCCATTCATAACATCACAATACATGTCTAATTGATTTTAAAATTATTAGCCTACATCTCCTCTGATATATTTTAGCTTCATTAATATGTTCAATTTAGGTTTTCCTTTTCTCAAGGTCATGCAAGATTACTGGAGCACTGTAAGTTACTACGAGTATAAGTAGAGGTATTATAGAAGATAAACAAAAAAAGTGATGCACGTATAAAGCTATACGCGAACCACTTTCTTGTGTGTTATTACATTATATATAGAAGGAAACTCTTAATGTTGTGCCTGTGCTGATGCTGGAGGCGTCATCGTCATTTGTCCATTACCTGCTTTTTGCAAGCCAACTCGCAGCAACGTAATCCCCCATGTAATAATCGAGATCAACAGAAGATGAACCATGTATCCACCCACTGCTTCTCCACTATAGATCAAACGCATAAATCCCTGTACCCCATTGGAAGCGGGCAGAAAGTCTCCTATATAACGATAGAATGGCGCCAGCATCTCGGCTGGAATGATATTTCCTGCAGTCATCAACTGGAGTGGAACCATCGCTACATTAAATAGAGGGCCTGCATTGCCAAACAGAGCAAAACTCATCTGTGTAAAACAAATACAAGCCAGACTCACCAGCACATGATACAGATACAAAGCGCCGAAGGAGCTCGAAACATCCGTGAACTGAAGAGCTACTGTGTCCACAATCAGAGGAACGATCACTGCTATACATAATAACAACATTTGCCGTCCCCAGAAGATTTCCCATTTGGAATGGTTACGCTTCATGATATTCGATGTAATATTGAACTGAATATTCATGGTCATTGAAGCAATGTAGGTGATAAAACCCAGAATCATGGGCAGCATCGATGTTGCAAAATCACTTACGCTGTTCGTTTTATTAATTTCAGCCTTCACAGGCCCTTCATTCATCTTTGCCATCGCTTGTCCAATAGCTGCACTCAGTTCATCGCTGTTTATACTATCATTATTGAGTGTCACTTGAACCTTGGATTCCAGAATCCCTTGTCCCATTTGTGCAGTCATTCCAGTCGCCGCGTGTTCCACAATGGATTTGGCTACATCGGCATTTCCTTGATTAATATAGAAGGACAAACTCGTCTCTGTACCGCCTTCAATCTGGTCAGTAAATCCTTCCGGAATAACAATAACCATCGCATAGTTACCTGCATTCATCTGTTGCTCAGCTTCCTCGGCAGAACCCAGTACATTGACATGGAAAGGCGCGAGCGTTTCAATCTGCTTCTGCACCTCAGTTCCCTGTGTCCCATCTTCGTTCACCAGAGCAACTTGAAGTTGATCCACTCTCTCCGTGGCTTGATGATAACCCGTCATCCAGATCACAACAAATAACAGCGGAACAACCAATGCAAAAACCAACCCTATTTTTGTCTGTGGCACTTTAAGAAAATCTTTGAAGCTTTTCATTCGTTCACGACTCCCGTTAGTTAAAATTAAAATAATTGCACTACATATATATGCACATGCACATATTTGGCCAAAAAAATTTATTTCATTTTTTCATAGATGCGATTCATCACATTCATGAATACTTCGAGCTCTTCAGGGGAACATTCGGCGAGTGCCACTTGCTCTTGCTGTTTTGCCTTTGGTGTCAAAATGTTATTCATTTCCATTCCTTCCGCCGTCAAACAAAGCAAAACCGCTCTGCGGTCCTGTGGATCTTCTTCTCTTGTCACCAGACCTTTACGAATCAACTTGTCTATAATTTTGCCTACCGTTGTCTGGTCCCGCACTGTTAATTCGGCCAGTTTTTTCTGTGATATATGGCTTCCCGCCTTGCTCAATTCATTCAGAACTGCAAATTGTTCCGGAGTAATATCCTGTTCACTCAGATTTCTGGTTGTTGTTTTTTTATATGCCAGATACGTCCGTGAAAGAATCAGTCCAAGTGGATTTTCATCCATATTAACAGGCATGCTGATGCTCCTTTCTCTATATAGTAGCACTACCATCTAATTTGCGTAAGCTCTATATTATTACCATATTTACACTACTGTCAATTTAATTTTTTATCTTTTCAAGCAAAAAGAGACCCACCCGTTAGTCAGGCAGCTCTCTCCTCTGGCATCGTCAAGCCATACTTACTCGGGCTTGCCACTTGAATTTTCGGTATCGTCCTTCTTCTTTGTACCTTTACTTTTATAAGGCTTCGGTGCACTTTTCGCCCGGTTAGCAGCGGCTTGCCAACGGTTCCAGCCTTTTTTCCCCGTACCACGGCCGGTGCCGCCTTTTCCTTTTGCATTGCTCATGTTATCACTCCAATAATCCTGTATATGCTTAAAAATGACCGTCCTCGGTAACTTATTATGCAACCCAGCCCATCTAATTCACTTCCAGCATTTCTTATTATACCAAAAATCCACGTCTTTACGTCCATTTCCAGAAATCATTGTATTGTTATTCTGTTATGAAAGCGGTATAGTGGACATAATTGAAAGAGGAAGCTGCGTCTTCTTCGGGATTGTTACTGGTAAGCAGGCGATACCCAAACCAAGGCTGTCTATTAAGCCTTAGTTTGGGTTTTTTGTTATTATTACGACCAATTGAGGTGAAACACATATATGATCATCCGTCAGATTTTTAACAACAATGTCATCCGGGCTGAGAACCAGGTTGGTCACGAATTTGTTGTCATTGGCAACGGTCTTGGCTTCAAAAAGAAAAACGGACAGCCTGTGGATGAGGATAAAATCGAAAAAACCTTTGTGCTGAAATCGGATAAAATACCGCAAAAACTAATTGATCTGATTGGGGAAACATCGGTTGAATATTTGAAGTTGGCAGACGAAATTGTGGGCCATGCCAAACAGGAAATGGGCGATATTTTTAGTGATAATATCTATATATCATTGATCGATCATATTCAGTTTGCTATTACCCGGTACCGTAAATCCGTCGGGCTGAAGAATTCTCTTTTGTGGCAGATCAAGAAGTTTTACAAGAAGGAGTTTGGAATTGGCATGAACGCTGTGGAACTGATCCAGGAACAATTCGGCATCCAAATGGATGAACATGAGGCCAGCTTTATTGCCATGCATTTTGTAAACGCTCGTCAAGATGCTCAAGGCATGAAACAAACCGTTGAAATTACGGAAGTTATTGATGATATCTTCAACATTGTGACCAACCATTACCACATCGCCCTGGATGAAAATTCATTTAATTATTCCCGGTTTATTACCCATCTTCAATATTTTGTGCAGAGAATGTTGAGTAATGAACAGGAGCAATTTGCTTCAGGAGATAACTTTCTGTATGAGCAAGTGAAAGACAAATATAGCAAGGCTTTTCAGTGCACCCAATTAATCAATCAGTACCTTGAGGACAAGTTTGAAAGTGCCATGTCCATTGATGAAAAGGTGTATTTGACGATCCATATTCAACGGGTCACTTCTCGTAACGAGTTAGTGGACACAGAATAAATAAAGCTTGCAAACGATTTCGGCGTCATATATAGTAGGTCTCACAACTTAACGACAAGGATTGTTACTGCTCAAGCAGGCGATACCTAAATGATTGGCAACAGGTCATCTTTCCGATGATCATAGCCATTCGTTTAGGTATTTTTTTGTTTTCAGGCAATCTTAACAACAAAGGAGAATGAACATGGATCATAAAAAAATGGGGGATGACATCGTTCGTCTCGTCGGCGGAGAAGCCAATATCAATGGTCTTGTCCACTGTGCAACCCGGCTGAGATTCGACCTGAAAGATTCGAAAAAGGCCGAACGCGAAACGTTGGAAAAACACGATGGTATTATTACCGTTGTCGAAAGCGGCGGCCAGTTCCAAGTGGTCATCGGTAGTAACGTGGCTCATGTATATGCGGAGATTATGAAAAACCGGGATTTCGGAGGAGACTCCTCCTCAACGACTGAGTCCACAGGGGAAAAAACCTCGCTATTATCCAAAGTTTTTGAAATTATATCCGGAAGTTTCTCGCCGTTAATCCCGGCCATGGCAGGATCAGGTATGCTAAAAGCTTTGCTGACTGTCCTGACCATGCTTGGATGGATGTCTGATACAAGTGACACATACCTGATTTTATCCGCTGCCGGCAACGCTGTATTTTATTTCTTGCCCATCTTCCTTGGGATTACACTGGGTATGAAGCTGAAAGCAAATCCTTATGTAGCTGGCGTAATTGGTGCCGCTCTGATGGAACCGAGCTTCACCAGGCTGATGGATAAGGGCTCAGATGTATCGTTCCTGGGTATACCAGTCGTGATGATGAATTATTCAGCCAGCGTATTCCCAATCTTCATATCGATTAGTATCTACGCTGTTCTGGATAAGTTACTCAAGAAAATCATTTTGAAAGACCTGCAATTGTTCCTTGTACCAATGATTGCTTTGATGATTATGGTTCCTCTGTCCGCAATGGCCTTTGGACCATTTGGCACCACGGTAGGTGACTGGATCTCCTCCGGCGTAACTTGGCTCATTGGTGTCAGCGGTATATTATCAGGGGTTGTACTCGGTGGATTCATGACCTTCATGGTTGTCTTTGGACTCCACTGGGGCTTTACTCCAATCACGATACAGAATATCGGGGTTGGCGGCGATCCGATTGAAGCCATGGCTGCTGCAGCTGTATTTGCACAAATCGGTGTAGCCTTCGGTATTTTCCTAAAAGCCAAAAAGAACAAAACCCTGCGCACTCTTGCTGGTTCAACCAGCCTTACAGGTTTACTTGCAGGAGTCACTGAACCAATTGTATACGGTTTGATCCTGCGTTATAAACGTGTGATTCCTATCGTGGTTATCGCAGGTGCGATCGGCGGTGCCATCAATGGTCACTTTGGTGTTAAAATGACTGCTTATGTGTTCCACAATATATTTGCCATTCCTGTCTATACACCAACGGTTGTCTACGTAATTGCGATTGCCTGCTCCTTTGCGGTAGCAGCAGTACTAACGGTGATGTTTGGTTATGAAAGCAAAACGAAAGACACAGCTTCCGAGAAAAATGAATCTGTCTCCAGCACATCGGCTGAAAGTACGCCGGTAGAGCTTCCTGTCGTACCTGAGACCAAAACAACGGAGATCAAGAAAGAACAAATTTATAGCCCACTTACAGGTAAAGCCTTAGCACTGAGTACCATTAACGACCCAGCCTTTTCAACTGGTGCTATGGGCAAAGGTTTGGCGATTGTCCCTGAGATTGGTGAAGTTGTCGCTCCGGTAGATGGTGTTGTCACTTCCCTCTTCCCGACTGGACATGCCATTGGATTAACAACTAACGCAGGAACGGAAATTCTGATTCATATTGGCATCAATACAGTAGCGCTAAAGGGAAAATACTTCTCTCCTGTCGTTCAGGAAGGGGATATCGTCAGACAGGGCGATCTGTTAATCCGGTTTGACATCGATAAGATCAAGGAAGCCGGATACGAAACCGTAACCCCTGTCATTGTTACTCTTACGCAGCAAGAAGTGGATGTGTTCGAAACAACTCAAGAACATGTACAGAAAAATGATGTCCTTTTGACTCTCGTTGTCTGACACAACTTATATTATACGAATTCAACTTAGGAGGAACTAACCATGAAACATACTCAACTGAAACCATTTCCTAAAGATTTTTTCTGGGGAGGTTCAACCTCTGCCTATCAGATTGAGGGAGCCTGGAATGAAGATGGTAAAGGCCCTTCTGTTATCGACATGGGCAACCATGTGGAAGGTGTGACCGACTTCAAGGTAACCAGTGATCACTATCATATGTACAAAGAAGACGTGGCGTTGCTGGCTGAAATGGGCTTCAAAGCCTACCGTTTCTCCATCGCATGGACACGCATCTATCCGCAAGGAGCGGGTGAAGTAAATCCGAAGGGGCTCGCGTTTTACGATTCTCTCATTAATGAGTTAATTAAATACGGTATTGAACCCATAGTGACGATGTATCACTTCGATCTTCCTTATGCACTTGAAGAAAAAGGCGGCTGGTCCAACCGTGCAACGATTGATGCTTTTGAACAATATGCCAAGACCCTTTATGAGAACTACGGAGACCGGGTTAAATATTGGTTGACCATTAACGAACAAAATATGCTGATCCTGCATCCTGGCTCTCTGGGTACACTGGATACAACACTTGTTGATCCGCAAAAAACACTGTATCAGCAAAATCACCACATGCTGGTTGCTCAAGCTAAAGCGATGGTCCTGTGTCATGAAATGCTGCCTGAAGCCAAGATTGGCCCAGCTCCTAATATCGGTGTAATTTACCCGGCTAGCTCCAAACCAGAAGACACACTCGCGGCTGATAACTATGCTGCCATTCGTAACTGGCTCTATCTCGATATGGCAGTATATGGACGTTATAATCATATTGCCTGGAGTTATCTCGAAGAGAAAGGATATACGCCTGTCATTGAAGACGGAGATATGGATATCCTGGCTCAAGGGAACCCTGACTTTATTGCGTTTAATTACTACACTTCCCAGACGGTTGGTGAAAGTCTGAACGATGGCAATGACTTCTCTCATACAGGAGATCAGCATGAAATCGTAGGTGAACCGGGCGCATATAGAGGATCTGTGAATCCCAATCTGCAAAAAACAGAGTTTGGCTGGGAAATTGATCCGGTGGGCTTCCGCTCTACCCTTCGCCAGATCTACTCCCGTTATCACCTGCCATTGATTGTTACGGAAAATGGTCTGGGTGCCTTTGATAAACTGGAGGAAGGTGACGTGGTTAACGATCCGTATCGCATTGAATTCTTCAATAAACATATCGAACAGATTCAACTGGCGATTACGGACGGCGTGGATGTGTTTGGCTTCTGCCCTTGGTCTGCGATCGATCTGGTGAGTACACATCAAGGGTCAAGCAAACGTTATGGATTCATCTATGTGGATCGTGAGGAATTCGATATCAAGAAACTGAGACGTATCCGCAAACAGAGTTTCCACTGGTATCAAAAACTGATTGAAACGAATGGGCAAATCCGTTAATACACGCACTAATAAAAAAGTCGACTGCACATGAAACATGTGTAGTCGACTTTTTTGGTGTTGATGCATTGATATGGAAGCTTTATTTTCCAATTATAAAATTACATTTCAGCCTTCGGTTGTTTTACCGTTTTGACCCCTCTGAGTACCCGCAGGGATAACAGGAAACAGATTGCTAGAACGGCAGCTGCCGAAACGTAAGGATAATTAATATTCACATCAAATAGTGCTCCAGCTACGATTGGACCTGCGATATTCCCCAAACTTGTGTAGGCCGAGTTCAGTCCGGCCACAAAGCCCTGTTGTTCTTGTGCCAATTTGGACATCTGTGTACTGATCGCCGGACGTAAGATATCCATTCCCAAGAAGACGATAAAAGTTACAACAAGAATGAGCCAGTACGTATGCACAAACAAAGTCAACAGTACAAATACCGCTACGAATAACAGACAGACCGAAATGACCATCTTTTCACCAAACCGGTTGAGCAACCAACCGATCAATGATACTTGCACAACCGCACCCGCAATGGAACCAAATGTAATAATGAATGCAATATCTTTCGTCGTGAAACCAAACTTGTGATCCACAAACAGTGAAAATACTGTCTCATAGTTCGCCAGACCAAATGCCATAACAAACACAATGATCAAGCTGAAAAAGTATGGCTCACGGTACGAATTCAACAATTGGGCTACCATACCCGGAGCTTTGACTTTCACTGCGCCAGCGACAGGTTTACTTTGCTCTCCTGTGCTTCGTGCCGATTCAGGCAAGATAATCATTGTAATGATCGCTGCCAATAAACCGGCAACCCCTGCGGCGTAGAACGG
This sequence comes from Paenibacillus sp. AGC31, assembly GCF_057334655.1. Classification (NCBI taxonomy): domain Bacteria; kingdom Bacillati; phylum Bacillota; class Bacilli; order Caryophanales; family Paenibacillaceae; genus Paenibacillus; species Paenibacillus sp. AGC31. Next base: position 2,704 of record NZ_JBHFJH010000016.1, on the reverse strand, counting down.
AATTCGAATGCCAAAGTCCGCAATGTATCCACCAATTCCCGGACCGATGATAAATCCAGTTGTAATGGCTGCATTAATCAAGCCCATACCTTTACCGCGTTCTTCCTCTGTTGTAATATCTGCGGTATAAGCCATAACCGCCGGGAAGATCATCGCCGCACCAATACCGCCTAACATGCGGGCTGCGAAGAGCAAGACTGGTGCATTGACCGCACCAAACATAAACTCCGATACAGCAAAGATCAGCATGCCGCCGACTATAATTTTCTTACGTCCCCATGTATCCGACCAACGACCCGCAAGCGGGGAGAACAGAAACTGGGTGAAGGAAAATGCCGCTACCAGCAATCCAACCGTGAATCCGGTGATATGCAGTAGATCCATATACGCAGGCATGATCGGTACAACCAGACCAATACCCGTAAAAACGAGAAAAATATTAAACATTAACAGCAGCAGTGCGCCCCTGTTCCGTGTTAGTAATGCCATGATTCCATCCTCCGTAGTTGTCAAAATGTTGCTTAAGCTTTATCTTTTGCAATCCCGTGCAAGAATACACTAGCGGCCTGGCGGTATAACGCAAGAGCCTGATCAGGCTCCATCCCCCGTGACATCTGACTAAGGCCAATAATGGTACTTTCCAATATGAGCGCGAGATGATCTACATTGTCTGCTTTGAACTCACCGCTCTCAATGCCTTGCTCTATCATTTGTTTATTAAATTGAATATGCCGCTCAAACATTAAGGAGATCCGCTCCTCAATATCATTTTCTTTCTTTTCCCCTGTGAAGAACTCATCAGCTGCCTTCGTCAGCGGGTGATTCATATCATCCATGACGAGTTGTTCCGCCAAACCATAAATTTTCTCCGTGGAGGTGCGATAGAGATGTTCTTTGGCCGCCCAGCTCTCTTCCCACTCCCGGTCCCACTCATCGATTAGATAAAGGAACAGACCTTCCTTACTTTTAAAATGGTAATATATATTGCCTTTGCTGCTGCCCGTCGCAGCTACAATATCCTCAATGGACGTTGCTTTATAACCTTTTTGTACAAAAAGGGCTTTGGAAGCATCCGCAAGTTTCTTCTTGGTCTGCTCAGTCTGTAGTTGTTTTTTATTCATATTCATTCCATTTCACTCCGTCCCATCCATACTGAACATTCGTTCTGTATTTTAACAGATGCACCCAATATAAGCAATGAAAAAGGAGAATTGGCACGCATGCCTACTCTACACTGGTACCCATAGACTGGACACTTTGAAAAAAGGTGTGCGGACTGTGGGTACCTTTTTGTATACTGAAGAAGCAATGGAGGGGATTACATCGTGAGCAAGAAGCGATTCACAGAAGAAGAACGTGAACAGATATCAAAGAACAGATATGTAAGGAATGTTAGCGACAAAGCGATAACCTATGCAGATGAATTTAAGCAGTTATTCATTGACGAATATATGATGGGAAAGACACCTAGAGAGATCTTTGAAACTCATGGGTTTGATGTTACCGTAATTGGAATGAAACGAGTAGAACAATCTGCCGGACGTTGGAAAAAAGCCTATGACCTTGGAGGGATTATTGGGTTGTCTGACTCCCGAAAAGAAGCCTCGGGTCGCCCTTTACATAGAGAGTTATCGCAGGAAGAAATCATTGCAAAACAAGAAGCACGGATTCATCTACTCGAATCTCAAGTAGAACTGCTAAAAAAGCTAGATACGAAAGAAAGGTTGCTGGTAGCAAAGGGAATGAACCTAAGCAAGATTAAGTTGTTCGAGCTCATAAAGGAAGCCGTGGATCAAGGCTTGGAACGTATGACGGGATACCTCTGCTCATTGCTTAACGTATCTCGTTCGGGGTATTACAGCTACTTACAAGCTGCAGATTTACGTTTAGAGCGGGTCCGTTCGGATGCTGAGGCAGGGAAGCTGATTAAGAAGGCTTTCGAACGAAGGGGTTACAAGAAGGGCTCACGCTCCATCAAGATGATTCTTGAGCACGAGTTTGGTGTCATCTATAACCTAAAGAAAATCCGTAGATTGATGAAGAAATTTAACATCGTATGTCCGCACAGAAAAATCAACCCTTATAAACGCATGGCCAAAGCTACGCTGGAACACCGAACCTTACCCAATACTCTGCAGAGGGACTTCAAGAAGGGCATACCGGGTCTGGCCTTGCTTACGGATATCACGTACCTTCCATACGGCCGATCCGGGATGGCCTATTTGTCGACCATACTGGATGCCTCAACAAGTGAGGTCCTCTCTCACAATATATCCCATCGGCTGACATTAGACATTGCCACGGATACTGTTGACGCTCTCAAGAAACAGAAACGTCTAAAGCTCCAAAAGGATGCTTTCATCCACTCAGATCAGGGCAGCCATTATACCAGTCCCATCTATCAGGAGTTGTTAAAGAAGAATGGGTTAGGCCAGTCGATGTCCAGACGCGGGAACTGTTGGGACAATGCTCCCCAAGAATCGTTCTTCGGCCACATGAAGGACCATGTCGATCATCGTAGTTGCCGTTCCCTTCAAGAGTTAAAGCAAGAAATCGATCGTTACATTCGCTATTACAACAACCACAGATATCAATGGGGATTAAAAAAGATGACCCCTGTTCAATACAGGAATCATCTATTATTCGCCTCGTAAATCTTTAATGCCACTCTTTTTTTAGTGTCCTTGACACGGGGGCCAGATTA
>NZ_JBHFJH010000015.1:0-24927 GCF_057334655.1 Paenibacillus sp. AGC31 | reverse complement strand
CTACACTGGTACCCATAGACTGGACACTTTGAAAAAAGGTGTGCGGACTGTGGGTACCTTTTTGTATACTGAAGAAGCAATGGAGGGGATTACATCGTGAGCAAGAAGCGATTCACAGAAGAAGAACGTGAACAGATATCAAAGAACAGATATGTAAGGAATGTTAGCGACAAAGCGATAACCTATGCAGATGAATTTAAGCAGTTATTCATTGACGAATATATGATGGGAAAGACACCTAGAGAGATCTTTGAAACTCATGGGTTTGATGTTACCGTAATTGGAATGAAACGAGTAGAACAATCTGCCGGACGTTGGAAAAAAGCCTATGACCTTGGAGGGATTATTGGGTTGTCTGACTCCCGAAAAGAAGCCTCGGGTCGCCCTTTACATAGAGAGTTATCGCAGGAAGAAATCATTGCAAAACAAGAAGCACGGATTCATCTACTCGAATCTCAAGTAGAACTGCTAAAAAAGCTAGATACGAAAGAAAGGTTGCTGGTAGCAAAGGGAATGAACCTAAGCAAGATTAAGTTGTTCGAGCTCATAAAGGAAGCCGTGGATCAAGGCTTGGAACGTATGACGGGATACCTCTGCTCATTGCTTAACGTATCTCGTTCGGGGTATTACAGCTACTTACAAGCTGCAGATTTACGTTTAGAGCGGGTCCGTTCGGATGCTGAGGCAGGGAAGCTGATTAAGAAGGCTTTCGAACGAAGGGGTTACAAGAAGGGCTCACGCTCCATCAAGATGATTCTTGAGCACGAGTTTGGTGTCATCTATAACCTAAAGAAAATCCGTAGATTGATGAAGAAATTTAACATCGTATGTCCGCACAGAAAAATCAACCCTTATAAACGCATGGCCAAAGCTACGCTGGAACACCGAACCTTACCCAATACTCTGCAGAGGGACTTCAAGAAGGGCATACCGGGTCTGGCCTTGCTTACGGATATCACGTACCTTCCATACGGCCGATCCGGGATGGCCTATTTGTCGACCATACTGGATGCCTCAACAAGTGAGGTCCTCTCTCACAATATATCCCATCGGCTGACATTAGACATTGCCACGGATACTGTTGACGCTCTCAAGAAACAGAAACGTCTAAAGCTCCAAAAGGATGCTTTCATCCACTCAGATCAGGGCAGCCATTATACCAGTCCCATCTATCAGGAGTTGTTAAAGAAGAATGGGTTAGGCCAGTCGATGTCCAGACGCGGGAACTGTTGGGACAATGCTCCCCAAGAATCGTTCTTCGGCCACATGAAGGACCATGTCGATCATCGTAGTTGCCGTTCCCTTCAAGAGTTAAAGCAAGAAATCGATCGTTACATTCGCTATTACAACAACCACAGATATCAATGGGGATTAAAAAAGATGACCCCTGTTCAATACAGGAATCATCTATTATTCGCCTCGTAAATCTTTAATGCCACTCTTTTTTTAGTGTCCTTGACACGGGGGCCAGATTAACCCCTTTTCAACTGCTAGAGTTCTTTTTTTGTTTTTTTATCTGATGTTCGTTACGCTGTAGCCGTCGCTTTTTCCTGTTCTACAGTAACAGGTTCAATAGCTGGTTTTGTTTTCCGAATAAAGAACGCCATGATCAAAGCAACCACGGTCATTCCTGTAGCCACGATGAATGCATAGTTAACACCGTAAATCGTTGCATCTGCTGTAGCAGCTATCATTGCTGTCTTATCACTAGGGTCAACTTGACCAGCAGCCACTGCATCCGCCAGATGTGTTTTGAGCTTGCTACTCATGATGGTTACGAGAACGGCTGTACCGATCGCACCGGCAACAGTACGCAATGTGTTGGACATCGCTGTACCATGCGCGTTCAGACGTTGAGGCAGTTGATTCAGACCTGCTGTCTGGATCGGCATCATCAGCATCGACATACCGAACATACGAGCCGTGTAGATAAACATCATGTAGCCGTACGTAGTATCGATTGCCAGACGACTCAGTCCAAAAGTTGTAATTGCCGTAATGGCAAGACCTGCAACCGAAAGCCAGCGCGCGCCCACTTTATCAAATATGCGACCTGTAATTGGGGACATAATCCCCATCAATATCGCACCCGGCATCATCAGAAGTCCTGATTCAATCGGTGAGAATCCACGAATGTTTTGCAGGAAAATAGGGAGCAGGATCATACCTGCAAACATCGCCATTGTCACGAGCATGTTAATAATCGTTGTTAATGTATACATGTTGTACTTGAAAATACGGAACTCAAGGAGCGGATGATCTGTTGTCAGTTGACGAATAACGAACAGAATCAGGGATATCGCACCTACAACGAGGCACCCAATGACAATTGCACTGCCCCATCCATCGGTACCTGCATCACTGAATCCGTAGAGCAAACTACCAAAACCTAGTGTAGATAAAATAACGCCTGGATAATCCAGTTTGGGTCTGGATTGACGTGTTACGTTTTTAACAAAAGCAATACCAATTGCCGTTGCAATAATAGAGAATGGCAAGATGATGTAGAATAACAATCTCCAGGAATAATGCTCAACCACATAACCCGAAAGTGTAGGCCCAATCGCAGGAGCCAGAATCATCGCGATCCCCATGGTTCCCATGGCCTGACCGCGTTTCTCAATCGGGAAGATGGTCAGGAATACAACGGTCATCAGAGGCATCAGAATACCTGCACCTGCCGCTTGAATGACACGACCTACCATCAGAATGGTGAAGGTTGGACTAAGACCACAGACTAATGTACCTATGGTAAATAGAGTCATGGCTGTAATGAAAATTTGACGCGTTGAAAATTTGGCAATCAGATATGCCGTAACCGGAATCAGTACACCGTTCACAAGCATGTAACCCGTGGTTAACCACTGGGCTTTGTTTGCATTGATCGCGAGGTCTTCCATGATTTTAGGAAGTGCTACGTTCATCAGGGTTTGGTTCAGGAATGCCACAAAGGCACCAATTAACAATGCCGCTACAATCGGGCCTTTCTTGATGTTGTCCATCGCTGAGGATGGAGCTGCAGCAGTAGTCGTACTCATATGTTGTTCATCTCTCTTCCTTCTAACTTTTCAATCATTTGACTATGAATTCTAAGTAGGTGCTCAAGGTCTTCCTTCGATATATCCAGAATGGGTGACACTCTTTCCATCCACAAATGGTGCGTTTCCTGTTGGGCCTGTTCCCCTTTATCCGTAATCTGAAGCTTAACGGATCGGCGGTCAGCATCTGAACGTGTCCGAACGATATACTCGCCTTTGACGAGCCGCTCCACAACAGCGCTCATGGAACTGCTGCCCATATGGCATAGCTCAGCCACTTCGTTGATGCCAATGGAAGGACGCTCCCTCAGGATGGATAACACCATAAACTGGATCGAAGTCAGCTCGATCTCCTTGTTTTCATTCCAAAATGCTCGAAAAAGCATTTGATTCACTTGGCGGAACGAATTAATAATATAGAATACTTCATACGTATCAGTCATTGATTCACCCTTTTACTTTTGGAATATAATATTTCGTACACGAAATATCAGGGGAACAATTATTTATTATAACAAAAATATTTACATAGTCAACTCTTTACATATGAATTCACAAAAATAATATTAGGACATACTAACTGTGTTACATCCATGCCTTTACTCAACTAACCTGGACACAGTCTGTATCATATGTAATTTGTAAATAAAATAACCATAGGGTTCCTGCATGAAACGAGCAGGCACTCCTATGGTTATTCAGAAGAATCAGCATGGTATCATACCGAAGTAGATAAGGCAGGCTCTTTGGTCTTGGGTGAGGTCATTTTGCCTAACAGATATACCAGCAATTGTTGATTGTGCATCGAAATGTTACTGAGAACAGAGTTCATGAATTCATTACGGATGGTGATTCCCCGTTCTGTTTCCATTCTTCCTTTCTCTGACAGAGATACCCACACAATGCGTCGATCCTGATTATCCCGATTCCTGCGAATCAGATCATTCTTCTCCATTCGATCGAGCAGCATGGTTACAGCAGCTGGCGTAGTAGACAGATAAGGAATCAGATCCGAAGGTTTCATCTTCTGATGATCTTCAAGTACCTCCAGAACAGCCAGCTGAGCCTCCGTTAATGAGGGTGCCAGCTCTTGATCCATATGCAATTTATAATCTTTGGTCAACCTGGACCAGCACTTGGCAAAATCGGAATTATACATCTTCCATCGCTCCTCTCTGCAACCGGTTATCACTTCACCTGCTTAAGTTTTCGCGCTCCAAAGCCGCATTCCTGCTGCCTTTTTTCAATTTCCTAGCGATCGACCGTAATCGACGAAGGTTGTTAAACTTCGCATGAATGCCCTCTTCTAATCCGCCTTCGAACAACAAAAAAAGACTCCTCGCATGACAGGATTAGCTGTTCTGCGAAAAGTCTCGTTTGTTTGTTTTTATGAAGATGATGCTGGTTGATTCTCATTGAAGTCCCTTAGAAGTTCAACGATCTCGTCCTGTTTATCCACATGAACGATCAGCTTGCCAATATGTTTGCGCTCTGTAATCGGAACACCTTCCGAAGAGATCGGGAACACTTGGCCTTCTTTGGTCATTACAGTGATCTTACGTTGCTCTTTGCAATAAAATGCTCCAGCAATACGGCTACCATTCGGTTTCACACGTTTGCCTTCTTTGAACTCGAATGTGGCAAGCCCCTTGCCTCCACGGCTCTGTATAGCGTAATCCAGAAGTAATGATCGTTTACCATATCCCAGATCGGACAACACGGCAACTTCACCTTCATCTCCTTCTACCCATAGAGCGGATACAACTTCATCTGTATCTCTTAACTGAATACCACGAACACCACCGGATACACGTCCCATTGGATTAACCTCATCCTCTCGGAAACGAATCGCCATAGCTTCTTTTGTAATCAACATAATATCTTGACCACCTGTACTTAGATGTACAGATAACACTTCATCCTCCTTGCCCACTTTACAAGCCGCAACTGCACCGGAACGCTTGGTAACGTAATCCTTCAGCTCCGTTCGTTTCACCTGTCCTCTTCGCGTAACGAAGACCAGACTGTGATTTGGCTCTTCAAAGGATTTCACAGCAAGCACACTTGCAATACGGTCATCTTTCGCAAGGGGAATGACATTCACAATGGCTGTGCCTGGATCTTTCCACTTGAATTCAGGTACCTGGTGAACAGGTAACAGGAAGTACTGACCTTTCCTCGTAAAGACAAGCAAGTTCTCAAGCGTATTTACTTCCAGAACCTGAGCGATATAATCGCCGTCTTTCACACCACTTCCGCTCCGTTCACCACCAGAACGTGTAAAGGACTGCATGCCTGTACGTTTCACGTATCCTTCTTTGGATAACGTAACAAATACATCTTCCGCGTTCACAAGTACTTCGAGATTAACCTTGAGTTCTTCCACTTCACCCTGAATCGCAGAACGACGGTCTATTCCGTATTTATCGCGAATCTCCATCAATTCTTTGCGGATGACTCCGATGAGCTTGCGGTCACTATCCAGAATGGATTGTAGTTGTGCAATCTTTTTCATCAGTTCACCGAGTTCCTTCTCCAGAGAATTGATCTCCAGATTCGTCAAACGGTACAATTGCAACGTAAGGATGGAATCCGCTTGGCGTTCCGTGAATCCAAACATCCACATCAGGTTATTTTGAGCATCTTGACGGTTCTTCGACGCTTTGATAGCCGCAATGACCTCGTCAAGGATGTTAAGTGCTTTTACCAAGCCCTCGAGCACATGCGCACGGTCTTGCGCCTTCTCCAGCTCAAACCGGGTACGGAATGTTACAACCTCACGCTGATGGGCAATGTAAGCCTCGAGGATCGATTTCAACCCTAATTGATGAGGTGCTTTATTCACAATCGCAACCATATTGAAATTATAGGTGACCTGCAGGTCGGTTTTCTTCAGCAAATAAGCCAAAATACCTTGTGCGTCTGCTTCTTTTTTCAACTCAACCACGATTCGCAGACCTTCACGTCCACTCTCATCACGCACTTCAGCGATACCTTCAACCTTCTTCTCAAGTCGGATGTTCTCCATCGCTGTAACGAGACGAGACTTTACGACCTGATAAGGAATCTCGGTAATGACGATCTGCTGTTTGCCACCGCGCATGTTTTCAATCTCGGTTTTGGACCGGATATAGATCCGTCCCTTACCTGTGCGATAGGCATCCAGAATGCCGTCACCGCCCATAATCAATCCACCTGTTGGAAAGTCAGGACCCTTCATAAACATCATGATTTCGTCCAGCTCAATCGACGGTTTCTCCATCACAGCGATCGAAGCATCAATGACTTCACGCAAATTGTGTGGAGGAATCTCCGTTGCAAATCCAGAGGAAATGCCGCTGACGCCATTAACCAGCAAGTTCGGATAACGGGATGGCAATACAACCGGTTCTTTGGCCGTATTATCAAAATTATCCTTAAACAGAACCGTCCGTTTCTCGATATCGCGAAGCATCTCCATCGCGATGGGCGACAAACGGGCCTCCGTATACCGCATCGCCGCTGCCGGGTCATCATCCTGTGATCCCCAGTTACCATGACCGTCCACGAGCATATGGCCCATTTTCCATGGCTGAGCCATCCGCACCATGCCCTCATAGATGGATGAGTCACCATGTGGATGATAATTACCCATTACGTCCCCAACGGTTTTGGCAGACTTGCGGTAAGTCTTGTCAGGCGTATTACCTGAATCGTACATGGCGTACAGAATACGCCGTTGTACTGGCTTCAACCCATCCCGGACATCCGGAATGGCTCGATCCTGAATAATATATTTGGAGTAGCGACCGAAACGGTCCCCAACGACCTCTTCGAGAAAGGCCGGCATAAATTGTTCTGATGGACTCATTCCAAGCACCTTCTATTCTTCGTACTCTGTAAAGTCGACGTTCTCTACAATCCAGCGTTTTCGCGGATCAACCTTATCACCCATGAGCGTAGATACACGACGTTCTGCTTTTGCTGCATCAACAATCTGTACCTTCAGCATCGCACGAGTTTCCGGATTCATTGTGGTCTCCCACAGTTGATCCGGGTTCATTTCACCTAGTCCTTTATAACGTTGAAGCTCAACATTATTACCGAATTCCTTCATGTAATTAGCCAGCTCTTCATCCGTCCATGCATATCGAACTGTCGCAAGCTTACCAGACTTACGAGTAAGTTTGTATAATGGCGGCTGAGCAATATATACTTTGCCTGCATCAATTAAAGGCTTCATATAACGATAAAAGAAGGTCAACAGCAGCACCTGTATATGTGCACCGTCCGTATCAGCATCGGTCATAATGATAATTTTGGAATAATTGCTGTCTTCAACTGCAAATTCGGTTCCAATGCCCGCCCCGATCGCCGCTGTAATAGCGCGGTATTCTTCATTTTTGAGAATATCTGCCAGCTTCGATTTTTCCGGATTGAGCGGTTTTCCCTTGAGCGGCAAAATAGCCTGAATCTTCGAGTCGCGTCCCTGTTTGGCAGAACCACCTGCGGAATCCCCTTCGACAATAAATAACTCATTTCGGGTAAAATCCTTCGATTGCGCCGGCGTCAGCTTGCCGTTCAGGTTGGAACTTTCACTGCGCTTTTTGCCTGTACGCATATCATCCCGTGCTTTGCGAGCCGCTTCTCTGGCTCTGGAAGCTTGAACCGCTTTGCGAATTAACGTTTGCGCTACCTGCGGGTTTTCTTCCAGGAACCGCTGAATATTTTCGGACACGACCGAATCCACTGCACTTCGAGCGGAAGCGCTGCCGAGCTGATCCTTGGTCTGACCTACGAACTCAACATCTGACATTTTGACACTGATGACGGCCATCATACCTTCACGCAGGTCATTACCTTCGAGATTTTTATCTTTTTCCTTGATCATGCTGGTACGCCGCGCGTAATCATTCATTACACGGGTATACGCAGCCCTGAATCCGGTCTCATGAGTACCGCCGCCCCGAGTAGGGATTGAGTTCACGAACGAAGCCAGTGTTTCCGTATAACCCGCGTTATACTGGATTGCCACTTCGACTTCAATGTCATCCTTCTCCGCATAGAAGTGAATAACATCATGCAACACATCTTTATTTTCGTTAAGAAAAGCAACAAACTGGCTTGCTCCGCCTTCATACATGTATTCATCCTGATTGCCCGAACGTTCATCCTTGAGCACAATTCTCAGACCCGAATTCAGAAAAGCAATCTCCTGAAGACGTTCTGCCAATGTATCATAATTGAATTGAATGCCGCTCTGGAACACCCGAATATCCGGTTTAAATGTAACTTTTGTACCTGTCCGATTGGTATTGCCCAACACTTCGAGACCGGAGACCGGTTCACCGACATGTTCAATCCCTTTTTTGTCCTTCCAATACTCGAATCGCTGACGATGAATCTTGCCATCACGGAAAATCTCGACTTCAAGCCACTCGGACAATGCGTTTGTAACTGACGCACCTACACCGTGCAAACCGCCTGATTTTTTGTATCCTGATCCACCGAACTTTCCGCCTGCGTGCAAAATCGTAAACACGACCTGGGGAGTAGGAATCCCTGTTTTATGTATACCTGTCGGAATTCCCCTTCCGTTATCCTGAACCGTAATAGAACCGTCCTTATGCAGCGTGATATCGATTTTGGAGCAGAATTTGGCGAGATGTTCGTCGACAGCGTTGTCGACAATTTCCCATACCAAATGATGTAAACCTGAAGTGCTGGTGCTGCCGATATACATCCCCGGCCGTTTCCGTACCGCTACCAACCCTTCAAGTACTTGAATGTCGTCCGCGTCGTAGCCTGAAGACCCCTGTCCTCCGCCTGTCGAACCTGCCGACATATCGATTTGCTCGACCATTCATGCTCCCCCTTCTTAACTTGCAACTAAAAAAATGCCTAAAATGCAAACAGATGTTTTCTTATCCTTGTCCATTTTAATTCAAGATATCCCGTTTCGTAAAGACAAGGAATGACACAATGAGTGAAGCAATGCCCCAAACACTAAGCACAATAAGGGAAAAACCTAAATTCATACCCTCGATTGGAGGTAACCCGCCAGACAAATAATTCGGAAGTTCGAGGTTAACCATGAACAAATACTTCGCTGTCTGCCAGGACGCTGCCATACTGGTCAAAATTGTTCCTGCAATCAAAGCGGCCATCATGATAACAATACTTGCAGCAGTACTGCGCACAAGCACAGATACCATAAATGCAAGCATAGCCACAATTACACTCACAAACCAGATCAGTCCTGCCTGCATGAGCATATAAAGCCACTGGTCTACAGCATGCACTGCCGACATATCGACATCTGTTCCCACAACTTTGAATCCTGTGAAGATTGGCATGTTGAAGCCTTTATAACCAAAGACCGCACCCGATATGACATAACATATAATGTAGGCTGATACCACTATGATCGAAACAAACATAATCAGCGTAATTAATTTACTCAGAAGCACTTTCCAGCGTCTAACCGGACGCGTTAAAAGCATTTTAATCGTCCCTGTCGTACGTTCACCAGAAACAAGATCTGAAGCAATAGCCATGATTAACAGTGGAATAAACAATCCAACCGCGTTGTTCATGAACTCCCGCGTAAAGGTGACACCGCCCGGTTCTTTGGGATTGATGTCATTCTCAAGATAATACTGCATCTGCTGGATATATACTGTTCTATATTTTTTGTACTCTTCAGGTACCCGATCGCTACCGAGCGAATTTTGATTGTCTGTGATGGCCTGTTGCAGTTCAAGACGCCAATCGCCGCCAAACTTGTCGCGATTATTCTCCGCAGATTTCATCTGGGCATACGTAAACATCGGTACGAGGACCGCAAGTACAATAAATATAATATAAAGCCGTTTTTTCTTCACCATCTTAATCGTTTCATTGCGGATCAGCGGCATGATATTACTCAATGGATTCACCTTCTGTCATTTTTAAGAATAGTTGTTCAAGCGTAGGCTGAATCCGCTGTACCCCTTCAACCTGTACACCAGCTTGAACCATCTGTTGCACCATATCAGGAATTCGATCTTCGTGCATCTCGGCAACCACAGCGTTGGGACCAAGGCCCGCAACAATGGTATCATCCATCACATCCGCAGGTCGACCTACCAGAGCAATGCCTGCATCCTGCAACATTTTTTTGCCTTGCTCCAGTGGTGAAACATGCCATATGGCCAACTTGGAATGATCTTCAATCAGTTCGCTTACACCTCCAACAGCAAGCACACGCCCAGCACTGATAATGGCTACTCTGTCACAGAGAAGCTGGATCTCACTTAACAAGTGACTGCTGACAAATACAGCCATACCTTCACTGGCAAGTTGCTTAATAAAGACACGAAGTTCCTTAATCCCTTTTGGATCAAGACCATTTGTCGGTTCATCCAGAATAAGCAGACGCGGTCGCCCAAGCAGCGCTTGTGCAATACCGAGCCGTTGACGCATACCCAATGAGTACGTTCTGACTTTATCGTGAATCCGCTGATCCAGACGCACAATATCTACAACTTCCTGAATTCGTTCATTGTCCACACCTGGTTGCATGCGAGCGAAATGCTCCAGGTTCTCCCACCCTGTCAGATATGTATATACCTCCGGATTTTCAACAATGGAGCCTACATACTTCAAAGCACGCTCAGGGTCCCGATTCACATCATAACCACAGACTTTAATTTTTCCTTCTGTTGGTTTGATCAGATCGACCAGCATCCGTATCGTAGTTGTTTTACCGGCACCGTTGGGACCGAGAAATCCGAAGATTTCACCAGGTTTCACGTCAAATGTAACGTCCTTAATGATCCATTTGCGTCCAATCCGTTTCTTCAGATGCTGTACAGACAAGACGGAATCATACTGCTGCTCTGCCATTTAATTTCCGCTCCCTTCTGCCGTTGTATCTGCCTGGAATTCCTGTGCAATCCGAACTGCAATTTGCTCATAACCTTGTCCGTTGGGATGGAAATGATCTGACGAGAGATACTCCCCCAGATGATTTTCAAATAAATCGAATGTAGGGACCAGTGTCATCTTGTCCTCATTGTTCAAAATAGCCAGTGCAGCATCGTTCCATGCAGCAACCACTGCATTACCCGGCTTCTCGAGTTCCTTCACATCGCCAAATGGATTGTACAGCCCTATGTACGCAATCTGTGCATCGGGATTAATTTCTTTGACTTTCTTCAATATCTCTTGAAGGCGCTTTGACGTTTCTGGCAAAGCCGCTGCCAGCTGCTCTGCTGTTGGCGGATCTTCCCCCTGGAGAACTTGTCCTCCCTGGAACAAATCATTTGCGCCGATCGAGAGCAAAATAAAATTGGACTGCTGTAGGACGTAACGTACACCTTGCTCATCGAGTTTTTCCAATAAAGCATCTGTTCTCAAACCGTTTACACCCAGATTATTAAGAACCTGAACGTCATATCCTTTATCTTTAAGCAGGTTGCCTGCCCGTCTCACAAAACCGAGTCCTTTATCATCCCCCGTGCCTCTTGCCAGAGAATCGCCGATGACGGCCATCCGAATCTTGCCATCTTCCACGACCGCCGGTTCCCCCTCGATATCCTTAGATGGAGCAGTTGCCTCCTGGCCTGTAGTTAATGCGGAATCTCCCTCGGGGAAAATCACATCTTTTATGGCGTATCCAAATCCAAATAACAACAGCAAAGTTGCCAAGATGGATACTGTACTGACAGTTCTCCAGATCCATGGTGCTGAATCAAGGCTTTTTTTCTTTTTCATCATCACATCTCCGCTCATGTACACCAATCCGGGTGCTTTATAATTTATAATGACTTTACATTAAGGCGTGTCTGAAAATCCGCTTACTTCGGAGTTTTCAGACACGCCTTGATGATGCTATTCCTAAATAACATAAATGTTCTGTCGTTAATTTGCAAACTTTGGCGCTGCATTCGCAGAATTCATTTTTTATATGTCATTTTACGGAAAAAAGGTTATACCATACACAGATATGAACTGTGTACTGGCATAACCTTGTGGAAAAGAAAATCATACTTTCTTCATTATAAATCGATTACTTACCGATAAACTCTTGTGCCCAGTATCCGTTATAGAAACCTACACCGATATGCGTAAAGTTTTTGCTCAGGATATTAGCGCGGTGACCTTCACTATTCATCCAAGCTGTAACCACTTCCTGTGGTGTTTTTTGTCCTTGGGCAATGTTCTCACCTGCATAGCTGTAAGTTACTCCGAATTGTTTCATCATATCAAACGGAGAACCATACGTAGGTGACTGGTGATCAAAATAGTTGTTGTTACTCATATCTTTTACTTTAGCAACAGCTACTTTGTCCAGAAGTGCATCTGAAGTCAGTGCGTTCAGACCTGCTTTAGCACGCTCAGCGTTCACAAGTTTTACAACTTGAGTAGCAAAGTCGGATTGTGTGCTTTCGCTACCATTATTACTTGTATTGTTACCTGTGTTTGAAGGATCTTTTGCCGGTGTAGTTGCCGGTTTTTCTTCTTGCGCTGGTTGTGCTGGTTTAGTCGGTTGCTCCGGCTTAGTTGTAGGCTCAGCAGGTTTTGTTGTTGGTTGAGTTGGTTTTGTGGTCGGCTCAGCAGGTTTCGTCGTTTGATCAGGCTGCGTAGCAGGTTTCTCTACAATTTGCCCCTCGGATACGGTGTATCCATTTTGTTTGAGCCATTTCTCAATATAAGCTTTCAAGCTGTCTGTACTTGTAATTTTGTACGTTGTGATAGTCTTATATGTTGAATCTGCAGCAGAAGCGGAAGCAGGAAGCATTACCCCTACGGCCAGTACGGCTGTCAGACTACTCGTTACGACAGTTTTCATCCATTTCTTTTTCAAATTCATTCATCTCCTTAAGATTAGTTATTACAAATTTGTAATTAATACTCTAGCAGTATATCAATTCAACAGGAGATTGTGAACCTATAAAATATGGAAAAGTAACTTTTTTGTCATTTTTTAGAATGTTATAGATTTGTCTGCAGGCTTATCCTGTAAGGCTCTACCCTCGTTGACGAAACCACAAAAAAAAGACATTCGGACTAAAAAAGCTAGTCGAATGTCGCTTCACCATCTATTTATCATTCACCACACCAGAATGTGCAGATCAGGATATCATGAGAATTTCCATGCAATAGAAGAAACTTTATTTATACTATAGAAGAACTTTACTGAACCGATAGCCTCTCTTCTGAAAACCAATGTGCTCATAAAAAGAGTACGTTGTTGAAGTCACTTCACGGTTTGCACCCGTGACAAACAGTTGTTTACCACCTTGCTGTCTGCCCCAATCTTCGGCACGAGCCATCAGACGACGGGCAATCCCACCACCACGATGTTCTTGACCTACAATCAGGGAAGTAATTTGTGCGGCAGGTTCTGGATAGGCATGACTTTGCACACATTGCAAGCCAATCACACCAATAATTTGTTCATCCACTTCGGCAACAAGCATGCATGCGTTTGGATTGGTTTCCAAACATTCAATACGTTCTTTCATGACATTGGTTGTTGTCGGATAGCTGACCTCTCGCATCAGTCCCGTTACCGCTTCAGCATCTCGCAGCTCACACTCTCGGATCATCAGTACAGGGGCCTCAACATTATTGGACATGATTTACCTCCACTTTCAGCATATTAGCGGCTTGCACCGCTGTTTTACGAGCTTCTTCCACATCTTGGCCAGCACTTAAGGCTACAGCCATTCGGCGTCCTACTTTGGTCTCAGGTTTGCCAAATACACGAATCTGAGTACGAGGAAGAGCCAGTGCTTCTTCAATCCCGCCTACAGTAAAGTCAGATGTTTCATCATTAGCCTTCAGCGTTGCTGAAGCTCCCGGTGTCAACAGATGTACACCTGTGACCGGAAAACCAAGAATTGCACGTACATGCAGCGCAAACTCGGAACTGTCTTGCGTCACCATTGTAACCATACCCGTGTCATGCGGACGAGGAGATACCTCGCTGAACACAACCCCATCCGATGTGAGGAACAATTCCACTCCAAACAGTCCATACCCGCCAAGTTCATCCGTGACGGATTTGGCAATATGACAAGCTTGCTGCCATTGCTCAGGAGTCATTGCATGAGGCTGCCAGGATTCGACATAATCCCCATCCTTTTGAATATGACCAATCGGAGGACAAAATACGGTGCCTGATACAGATCTAACGGTGAGTAATGTAATCTCACTGTCAAATTGCACAAAGCTCTCCACGATAACACGAACGGATTTGCCACGAGCCCCCGAAAGAGCAATATTCCAGCAATCCTCCACGTCGTCCGGTGTTCGGCATACACTCTGCCCTTTGCCGGAAGAACTCATCAATGGTTTAATGACACAAGGTGTGCCAAGCTTACGTACGGCTTCCTGAAGTTGTTCCAGGTTGTCCGCAAAAAGGTAGTCAGCTGTCGGAAGTTTCAATTGTTCGGCTGCAAGCCGACGGATGCCTTCGCGATCCATCGTTAAACGTGCAGCTCGGGCAGTAGGTACTACACAAAATCCCTCTTCCTCAAGCTCCAGTAAAGCTTCTGTTGCAATAGCTTCAATCTCAGGTACGATGTAATGAGGTTTTTCTTTACGGATCAATTGTTTCAAAGCTTCGGCATCCAGCATGTCGATGCAGTAAGACCGGTGCGCGACCTGCATCGCAGGTGCGTTCTCATAACGATCAACAGCGATCGTCTCTACTCCCAGTCGTTGGGCCTCAATAACGACCTCTTTTCCCAATTCTCCACTGCCTAGTAGCAGCATTTTTTTGGCTTGAGCCGTAAAAGGAGCACCCCACATGTTCTTTCCAATCCTCCCAAAGAGAAATCTTCTATATCTGTCTGTCTCTCTATTTTCGGGGTTTTGGTTAAAGATTGCAAGAGTGCTCCCTATTTTTCTTGTGAATTTTACAAGATTTTTTGTGTTTTTTCGATCAAATTTTACAATTACTGCTCTCGGATTCGATACTCCTTCCATTCCTCCCAAAATTAAGGAAATGTTAACAGAGCAGACTTTAATACTCCAACGAATCAAAATACGCAAACAAATCCCAAGTTTAAAGACTTGGGATTTGTCGATTTTTTTCTCTAAAGATTTCATTATGGGAAGAAACATAAGCCATCTTTGGTGCACCTGGCGTCATATATTGTTTCGCACTATTAACTGCCACGATCGCATCATTGAAGGCTCCTGCAATGAGTCTAACTTTGCTTTCGTGCGTCGCACAGTCTCCTGCTGCAAAAACACCCGACAGACTCGTCTGTGCATGATGACTCATTAGAACCATTCCATCGTCCATTGCTAAGCCACAACTGACAAGATCACTTAGATTGCTTTTATACCCATGACTAATGACGACTTCATCCACATCTAAAAATACATTGTCCTGACTCTCCATATGCGTAATTACAACCTGATGGATACGTTCACCATGATTATGAAGCCGTGTGATGCTATATGGTGTTCTGACATCCGTTACATTGTTCATCTCGCTAACATTGCGTTCCATTGCACGAAACTCATTATTCCGGTGGATTACAACTACACTGCGAGCAAGTTGAGCAAGTTCAATTGCCCAATCTACTGCACTGTTGCCTCCTCCTGAAATGAGCACACGTTTCCCTGAAAAATGTTCTGGATTTTGGACGGTATAATGAAGATTTTCATACTCACATTCCATTGGCTCTTGAAGCTTCAATTTTTGAATTTCTGCGATACCGCGGCCCACTGCAACAATGATCGTGCGCGTATAATGTATCTTCCCTCCAGTGGTATACATACTCCATATTCCGTTATCCAGTCGAGTGAACCTTTCCACTTTGCAATTCAATACAACCGTTGGATTAAATGTATTTGCCTGCTGAACAAGCCACTCGATCAACTTCGAACATTTCATAGGCGGTAGACCGCCTACATCCCAAATTGTTTTTTCCGAATAGGTGTGCAGAAATCCACCAAGCTGGTCTTTACCTTCGATGATTTTAACTTTCATATCACGCATCCCTGCATAAAAAGCCGCATACATGCCAGCAGGGCCGCCTCCGATGATGGTTACATCATAGATATCTTCTTCATTCATTTTAAACACACCTTGTTAATTTAGTTATGAACTCTAGATACATGTCACTTTACCCGTTTGCTTTATTTGTTTTTTGCTTCAAAAGTAGCAACAATATCATCAATGACATATCCATCGGCAAGTGGAGACATTCCCAGATTGAACCATTCCTTGCCACCCACCATATAGACGTGGTCCTGCTTGACTGCTTTCAGATTTTTCCATAATGATGAAGATAACATATCTTCAAATTTCTTTTTAATTTCCGGATTAGTCTCATCATCCAGCTGAACGATCAGATGATCTGCGTCGTATTCAGGCAGTACTTCCAAGGATACGGACATGGCAGTTTGATCTTTCGGGAAATTAGGAAGTGGATTCATTCCCAATCGTTTGTGGACAAAGTTCCCTCGGTCAAGGTTCTCCCCATGAAGTACGATTTCTTTTTCCATCACTCTAATGTAGAGAACAGTCTCCTCACCAATCAGCTTGTGCAATTTGTCAGCAGCTACCTTCTCCTTATCCACCAAATCCTGAATCACCTTTTCTGCCTGTTCTTCTTTGTCCAAAATTTTGGCCATATCCCGCAGTTCATCGCGCCAATCATCACGCTGTGGCAAAAGTACGGTAGGTGCAATCAGAGTAAGCTGATCATAGTCCTTTTTGGACCACCAGTCAGGAGCGATAATTAAATCCGGAGCTGCCTCCATGAGGGCTTCAAAGTTAGGCGTTCTTCCTATTCCCATTTTCATCGTGTTTGCAAATGGCTCTTGCAAGTAAGAAGGAAAATCCTCATGGTAGTTCTGTACAGCAATGGGTACGATGCCAAGTGAATATAAAAATTCTGGATATACAACGGACAAACCAACTATTTTTTGTGGGTTCACTGGAATTTCAACTTCTCCCATTTCCGTGTTCACTTTTTTCACCTGACTGGCTTCTGTTGTTGAAGAATTGGCGGTACCCGCTTCTTGTCCCTCGCTCGAGGATGCTTCTTTGCCTGCTGCCCCACAAGCCGAAATAACGAGCATCAAGATCATTGTGCATATTACGGTTAACCATCTGAATCTCATTCTCTATGTACCCCCTATAGGTCATTAATATATGACAATGTCTAATCAATAATAATTATCATTATCATTACGATATAGGAGTAAGTATATTAAAATATGTTCAGGTATGATATTGACTATTCAGACTTTTTGCTATGGACGATCTTGCCATAACTTTAATATTTCATCCAACATAAGCTCATGGGTAAACGCAGTGTAGTCCAGCAGGACGCTCGACAAAAGCATATCCATTCTGCCATTCTGTACCGCTAACAACGCAAGCCATTCTTCAGACTTACGCACAGCAGACCATGTCTGCCTGGATGTCTCATCATCACCCACAATCAGTAATATTCTTTCAACGTTGAGAACAGACAACTCCCTAATGGTTACTGTGCCCCGTTCCCAATAAGTCTCAACTCCTTCGGGACCCTCCATTTGCATATCAACGTAAAAAACGGAAGCAATGCTCCTTGGGCCTAACATCTGCAACGCTTCACCATAAACTTTGAGTACAACTAATCTGTCTTTTCGTATGAAATCCTCAAGCTGGTCCTTTATGGTCGTTGCCTTCTCTTTATATCTTTGAAGCCATACCTCTGCAATATCAGACCTGTTCAAAAAGCTTGCAACATATCTCAAATGTTCTCTCCAATCTCCTTTTTCCCACGGGAGGTCACACACAGGAGCAATGGAATGAAGCTGTCTTTGCAAATCCTCAGACTCCGCCCCAACAGTAATAATATAATCAGGTTTAACTAATCGAAGCTGTTCCAGCCAGGTGGTCTCACTCTCTGCCAGTGGCATAACTTTGTCCGTTTCATATTTACGTCGGTAATAGTATGTCCACGGATGACTTGCCGGCGCGGCACAGGGAATAATCTGCAATGCAAGCAGTATACCAATGCTCACAGAATGAACCGCAGCAATTTTTTGTTTGCTATTACGTATAAACGCTGCTGGTGGAATGCCAGAGATTTGCTTGAATTTACGCCGGAAATACGTCTCATCCTGATAACCCACGTACGATGCCACATCCTTGAGTCGATAACTGTGATCATTTCTCATTAAGATCTGGGCTTGTTTAATTCGATATAGAGTTAAATAGTCAACAGGACTGTAACCATACCTTTTCTTGAATAAACGCATGAAGTGTCGAGGGCTCATTCGTGCCACATTTGCTAGTTCCTCAATGGTTAATCTCTTCGAATAATTCTGCTCCATGTAACCTTTAACATGTTCAATTGGTGAAGCCAGATCCGTCTTTTCGGCACAGGCCACGTCGTAAAACATGGTATACAGCAGTTCCTGAAAACGAATCTGACCATAGTACCTTTGCAAACCATCCTTCTTCAATGTGTGGTGGTAAATCATCTGACAGATCACACCAACAGCAACGGGTGAAGATGAGCTGACCTCGCCATTCACTTCATTACGTAAAAGTTGCTTCATCATTTCAAGGGCTGTCCCACCATCCTGCTCCAATGTGTACATGACATCAAAACTCATGTGATACACACCTCGTTCATCCAACGAATGCACATTTGCCTCAACCAGTTGCCCCGGGAAACCTACGTACAGTCCGCCCGCCTTTAATTCAATGAAACTGCCATCTATCTTTAACCACCCTTGCCCACTGGCTACAAATAATAACATGTATGTTTCAATGAAGTGTTTCCTCAAAAGCCACTCCGTCGCAGGGGCACTCGTATAATTCACGTGAAGGAGCCTAAAATTCATATGATCCAGGTGATCCAAATGCTTTGAATTTATTTCGTTGTTGTCCATCTGCATTGATCTCCCTCCAGCCATGAACGATAGTATTGATTTCATTCTTCAAAAATATAACATACCACACTAACGTTTAAAAAAAACACTCCGGCTATCCTCTAAC
The DNA here is from genome assembly GCF_057334655.1 of Paenibacillus sp. AGC31. NCBI lineage: Bacteria > Bacillati > Bacillota > Bacilli > Caryophanales > Paenibacillaceae > Paenibacillus > Paenibacillus sp. AGC31. The sequence goes on along the minus strand of NZ_JBHFJH010000015.1, from coordinate 5,904 downwards.
CTGTCTTCAATGAATAAGATGCACTTATTATTGAAAGAACAGGCTATAGAACACCAGAGTGTTATAAGTTCATAGATGTTCAGACGCTTCACAAGCATCCGAAGTTTTCATTTTCATCACAAAAATCTGTATTGAGCTTCTATTAATCCATTATAGACGCCTTGTTTTTGGATAAGCTGCTCATGGTTGCCCTCTTCTTTAATTTCACCATGATCCAGGACGATAATGTTATCTGCATTCCGGATGGTTGAGAGACGGTGAGCAACCATAAAGGACGTTCTTCCCTGCAACAGCACCTTCAACGCTTCCTGGATTTTAAGCTCTGTCTCTGTATCAATACTCGCTGTAGCTTCATCCAGAATCAGTATGCGTGGATCAGCAAGCAGCGCACGGGCAAAGGATAACAGTTGTCGTTGTCCCATGGATAATACGTTCCCGCGTTCCTCTACTTCGGTATCATATCCGCCAGGCAGCTTCATGATGAACTCATGTGCATTGACTGCTTTGGCTGCGTCCTCCACCTCTTCATTTGTTGCATCCAGTCGTCCAAATCGAATATTGTCACGAATCGTACCCGAGAAGATGAAAGTATCCTGTAATACAATGCTGATCTGGCTCCGTAAACTCTCTACCGTTACATCCCGCACATCCTGTCCGTCAATGGTGAGACGTCCGCCGGATATATCATAGAAACGACTGATCAGATTGATGATCGTACTTTTACCTGAGCCCGTATGACCAACCAGTGCAATCGATTGTCCCGCAGCCGCCGAGAAGCTGATCCCTTTCAGCGCCTGTCTGCCCTTCTCGTATTCGAACACCACATTTTCGAATGCGATATCTCCTTTAATAGAAGGAAGTGGCTTGGCACCTGGTTTATCCGCAATACTTGGCTTTTCATCCATGAATTCGAAGATACGCTCTGATGACGCCATTGCAACCAACAACTGATTGTACATTTGTCCCAGACGGTTGATCGGGTCCCAGAAGTTGCCGACATAGTTGGCAAAAGCGACAAGTAATCCCACGGTCAACTGATCCTGTTGAATCAGATAGGCACCAAACCAGAAGAGTATCAATGTACCAAAACCGCCGGTAATCTCAATCAGCGGTCCGAAGCCCTGGTTCATCGCTGATGCTCTATCCCATGACTTTTTGCTGGACAGGTTCATGTTGTCAAAATACTTCATGTTCTCTTTTTCCTGAGTATAAGCCTGAGTCACTCGAATCCCCTGAATGGATTCATTCAAGTGGGAGTTAATACGAGAGTTCTTCATGCGCACATCCTGCCAGGCACGGCGGATCAGCACCCGCAGTTTGGTCGAGATGATAAACATGATCGGCACCGTAATGATTACGGCAAGGCCCAGTTTCCAGTTAATCAACAGCAAGATCACAATGATCCCGAGCAACTGTACGCAGTCGATCATGACGTTAACTGCACCGTTCGTGAACAGATCCTGAAGGGAGTTAATATCATTCGTAACACGTACCAGTACGGATCCTGCCGGTCTTTTGTCAAAAAAGTTAAAGGACAGCTTCTGGATATGCTTGAACAGATCCGAGCGAAGGTCATAAATAACACGCTGTCCGATAATGTTTGTCAATTTGATCCGGTACGTATTGGCAGCCCACTGAATGAGATATAACACAAATATGGAGCCTGCGATAAGATACAGCATAGTCATGCTTGGCAACCCCGTTGCCGGTGCGATGGCCCGGTCAATCGCCAGACTGATTAGAAAAGGTACGGACAATTTCGTAATGGTACCCAAAATCATCATTAGAATAACGAGTGGTAACAATTGTTTTGCATAAGGTTTCATGTATGCAAATAAACGTCCGAACTCTTTCCAGTTAAACGGTTTTTCAATAATTTCATCATCCTGATACACAAATCGTTCATTCAGTTTCTTCTCAGAGGCCACTTTTGCCTCGCGCCTGTCTGCTATCGTTTCGGCACTCATGAATTCACCTGCTCCCCAGCCTCCCGCTTACCGCGGGCAATATAATCTGCATATTGAATTTTATAAACATCCTGATATGGTCCAGGCACTTCAATGAGTTCGGTATGTTTGCCACGTTGTACCACGCGACCTTCATCGAGCACCAGAATCTCATCTGCATGTCGTAGTGAAGATATCCGGTGTGCAATAATAAATGTTGTTCTGCCGCGCATAACTTCCTGGAAACCGGATTGGATCTCATGTTCCGTCTCCATGTCCACGGCGCTGGTTGCATCATCAAGTACCAGAATTTTCGGATTTTTCAGCAAAGCCCTTGCGATCGCAATCCGCTGTTTCTGTCCACCCGATAATCCCATACCGCGTTCACCAACCACCGTGTCATATCCGTCCGGGAACTCCATAATGAAGTCATGAGCCTTGGCCAGCTTGGCTGCACGGATAATTTCATCCATAGTGACGTTCTTAAGTCCGTATGATATGTTATTGCGAATGCTGGATGAGAACAGGAATGTTTCCTGGAAAACAGAAGCGATCTGACTCCGCAAACTACGGATACCTATATCTTTGATGTTTTTGCCATCCAGCTTGATCGTTCCCGAGTTCACGTTATAGGCACGCATCAGGAGCTGAATAATGGTCGATTTACCTGACCCTGTTCCCCCGAGGAAACCGATTACAGAACCGGGTGCAGCATCAAAATTAATATCGGTTACCGCTGGCATTTTATTGCCGTAGGCAAAGGTAACGGATTCAAACGTTACATGGCCGTTGACCTGATCTGCCTCCACAATGACCGGATCTTGCGTTTCTTCCACATCCACTGGCGTATTGAGCAGTTCGAGCACCCGTTCACCTGAAGCTTTGGATTGCGTATAGTTGTTGATATGGAACCCAAGGTTCCACATTGGACCGATTATGTACCAGATCAAACTGAAAAAGGCAACGAGTTCACCGAGTGTCAGCGTCTTCTGTATAACCATTCTTCCACCGATTATCAGCAACAAAACGATACTCACCGAAGCAAGAATCTCCATGATTGGAAAATAGCGACTCCACAATGTTGCGGCATGAATCTGATTCGTCTTGTAACGCTCATTGCGTGTGGAGAATTTCTCCACTTCATAAGGCTCACGTGCAAAGGATTTTACCGTACGTACTCCAGTGATATTCTCCTGTACCGCTGTCGTCAGTGAACTGAGCGCCAGCCGCATCTCCTGAAATGCAGGGTGAATTTTGGATTCGAATCTCAGCGCAACGAAGGCAAGTAATGGGATGCATATGAGTGTGAACAGCGTAAGCTGCCAACTCATGGTCATCATCATGATTGCGCCGAACACGACCATCAAAACCATGTTGAGAATCTGGGCGAAACCAAATCCGATAAAGTTACGGATGGCTTCCAAATCTCCCGTGAGGCGGGACATCAGATCACCTGTCTTGGCCGTATCATAATAACGGAAGGATAAAAATTGAAGCTTTTCGTAACATGCGTTACGAAGTCTGTACGCCAGGAAGTTACCCAAGCGTCCTCCAAAAAAACCGTGTAAAAACTGCATTCCCGCTTTCAAAATAACTACACCTAACACAGTCAAAGCAATGATGGGAACGTCTTCAAAAGTTCGCGGAACAATAATATCATCAATCAGTATCCTCAGCATGTACGGATACACCAACCCAAGTGCGGTCGCTAAGGCGAGGAACAAGATTGATACAAATAAATACGTTCGCTTTTCCCAAAAAAAGATTTGCAGTTGCCTAAGAACATCCATGTTTCTCCTCCTCTTATGTCGTTCAAAAATACTATGAACATTTATGAAGTTTATCACCGTACCCCATTCGCGGCAAAGCGAATAACAGACCATATTCTGCCTGCTTTCAGCTTATTGACGCATTAACGAAGGTAAATACCCACCTTTCAATCAAATGTTTGAATATTCTCTTTATTTCAGGTTGTTCGTAGCAAAAAAAGGCTCCCTATATGCCTTTTCGGCAGGGGCCTTTTTGGATTGATTTTCGCAACATTTTCAATGTGTTGCTGTATCATTCATTTTGTTTTACAAAGACTTCCAGAGAATACACGTCATGCCGTGATTTTAACTGCGTTCAATCTGTTCCAGTTGGTTAGACAAGCTGGTCCATTGCTCGGCCGGAATTCCGCTCTCCAGTGTATCTTGAATTCCACTTACCGCCTCGTCCAGACGCTCTTCCAACTGACGGGATTGGTGTTGCAATGATTGACAGAGCTGGTTGTCGTAAAACTGAATCAGCTTGTCTTGCGCAGCAGGTAGAACTTCAATGATCATCTGTTTGAGGACAGGATCAAGTGCCTCCTGTAACCGCTGACGTCCATCCCCTTCGAAGAACTGTTTCGGATTGCGGAAATAATTCAAATAGCTTTTCCATCCAGACGGTTCTTCCAGACGTACTTCTTCAAGCACAGGTGTAGTCCAGCGTTCGTTCAGTGGCAGTGACACATCCACGCCCCCTGATAACTGTCTCACCTCATCTATACATTCCGTAACTTGCTTCATCAGCCAGGTCTGACCTGCCTGTTCAAGTCTGAGAGTGGTAGCAAGCAGTTCCTGCTCCAGTTCAATGGCAATCATGCGTAACAGTTCACGTCCACAGGCTGCAAAAGCCATCTTCAGATTGCCTCGATCCTCCCGAAGTACGGATGGATGGAATGCTTCTGCCATGAATAGACCAAGGCGATAGGCAAGCCGCTGCCGCACATGGAAGAGTAATTCTGCTGTTTCCTGTGACAGTTCTTCCTTCATCGATCTTGCTGCAAGTTGCTGTATGCGCTGACGTGACTGCCCCTGAATAGTCCCTAGTTCATCCCGCCGCTGCTGCAATACTTCTTCACCCTGAGCCGCATCTTCTGCACGATTCTTCAGCCGCTGAATGACACGTGCCATCTCTTCCGAAGCTCCACCTACAGCAAGATCGGCTAATTCTCTGCCTGCAAATTGGTTGAACTCTTCCTCAAAATGGATAAAACCAGATTGCTCAAGCAACTTCGAATCACCTGCCATCTTGCCTTCCATCGCCAGTATGCTGGATACCGGGAAAAGTCGCGGTGCCCGAATTCCATTACTGCGCAGTTGGGTGCTTACATGATCGAGAACCTGCTCCAGTTCTTCCTCGGAGGAAGACAGGTCACTGGCATTCACAACAAAGAACATCTGATCCATGGCAGAACTATCCTTAACACGTCCCAACTGATTCAGGAACTGACGATCTCCTTGTGAGAAAGCATGGTTGTAATACGTTACAAAAATGAGTGCATCCGCATTCTTCATATAATTAAAGGTTACACCCGTATGACGAGCATTCACGGAGTCCGCTCCTGGTGTGTCTACCAGTACAATGCCTTGTTCAGTCACATCGCAACTGTAATAGAGATCGATACTGTCTACAAAACAGGACTTCTTCTCGTTTGCGACAAAGTTACGATAACCGTCCAGATCCACCAACACATCCTGACCTAACTGGTCCGCTGTTTCTTCCCAGCCGGCTGCCGCTGCCTGCAAAAAGCTGTAATGCGGGCGCCCCGCCGGATGCACATCCTGTGGCGAGAGGGAACGTACTCGCTTCTGCCACTCCGCTCCAGGCTCACCCAGTCCGAGCAAACGGAAGGAATAAGCGAGGTCTTCCTGGAAGGCGTCCCGGGTCTTCATGCGGACCCGGGCTGTTCCATGCTCCGCGCCCCCGGCAGGAGCCATGATTCGGTTAATCGCCGCTGTTGTTGGATGCGGCGAGACGGGTAGTACAGCTTCGCCCAGCAACGCGTTGGCGAAGGAGGATTTGCCGGCGCTGAATGCTCCGAACAGCGCCAGAGTGAACGTGCCACCCGCAAGCGAAGCCGCGCGGGCACGCAGATCCCGTACCGCCGACCCCATGGCGGGGTACGGCTCTACCAGCGCAGCAGCGGCTT
>NZ_JBHFJH010000013.1:0-32623 GCF_057334655.1 Paenibacillus sp. AGC31 | reverse complement strand
ATTCGGTATTAGCTACCGTTTCCGGTAGTTGTCCCAAACTTGAGGGCAGGTTGCCTACGTGTTACTCACCCGTCCGCCGCTAAGTATCAAGGAAGCAAGCTTCCTATCAACTCCGCTCGACTTGCATGTATTAGGCATGCCGCCAGCGTTCGTCCTGAGCCAGGATCAAACTCTCCAATAAAGTATTGAAAAGAGCGATAAGCTCATTTTGAATCTGACGAGATTAAAAATCTCATTTGTGCTCCAGCTGATTCAAGCCAAGGCTTGTTTCAACTTTTGCGTTCATTCTGCAAGCAGAATGTTTACTCACTCGTTGTTCAGTTTTCAAAGATCAAACTTGTTTCGTTACCGAATGTCGTTCTCTTCAGCAACTCTTATATAATATCATGTCCGAACCAACTTTGCAAGCTCTTTTTTAAGTTTCTTTCGAAGCTCATTTCATTCGCTTGCCACAACGTGTAAACCGTGTTTTCTTGGCCGGAATTAGAATATACCATGTAGAGATTTACATTGCAAGTCTTTTTTTGATTATTAATAATCGCCCACAACATCGGCACCATTTGTAATTTGACGCTCCTGTACGATAAAAATAACTCTCAGCATCCTCATTACGGCGCTTCTAATATACTTATCCATTAAACATAACCAGGGAAGCCACTTCCACTGCGATTGCAGTGAACAATTGATTGTGACTAGCCCCGGTTTTCAGAGATCATATTTTTCTTTCCTTCTATAATAAATAAAGTACACTCCTCAGGCACAGCTTACACACTCCGCTTCACTTCTCAGTGCTTACAATATACGCTTACCAAGTAACGAAGCAATCAGTTCCACACCAAGTCGTGCCGTGTGTCTATTGTGATCCAACAACGGATTCACCTCAACCAGTTCCATGGACGTAACTTGATTCGTGGAAGCAAGTAGTTCTAATGCGTAATGTGCCTCCCGGTAATTCAAACCACCCGGTACAGGTGTACCCACCCCCGGAGCTTCACGCGGATCCAGACAGTCCATGTCAAAGCTAACGTGAATACCATCCGTTCCTTCTCCAGCTATAGCTATCGCTTGCTCAGTAACTTGCTGTATACCCATCCTGTCAATATCATGCATCGTAAATGCTTGGATGCCCAGTCCCTTAATCTGCTCCTTCTCATACTCATCCAGATCACGCAGACCAATATAGACCAAGTTAGATGGATCTATAAATGCGCCTGCTCCAGCAATGTGAGACAGATTATATGCAGTATGCCCCAAGGATGCGGCCACACTCATCCCATGCATGTTGCCGGACAAGCTTCGTTCTTCCGTGTTCAAGTCTGCGTGCGCATCAAACCAGATCACCCCCAAATTAGAATAATGCGCAGTTAATCCGGCGAAAGTACCTATCGCTACACTATGATCACCTCCAAGCACAAGCGGAAAGACCCCCTCCTCTACCGCAACAGATACTTCATTAAACACATTCTCGCTGACCTGCCGTACTTCGTTTAAATATTTCACCCGATTCCGCTCAGTAGGGGCTGCAGGTTCCGAAGGACAATCTACCCGCACTTCTTTGGAGAGCACTAGCCCAAGACTCGCAATCTCCCGCTTCAGTCCAGCTGTAATCAATTCATCCGGCCCCAACTCAGCTCCACCTCTTGCTCCACCGAGTCCAAAAGGAACCTTAATGATAGCAATATTACGTCGCACAGATGTTTGACTTGTATCAATAGAAGTATCTTTTATTCCACCATGGACATCATCATCATTTTTCATGTAGGTCAGCTCCCTCATTGTTGATCAATACCTGCTCAATTCTCTCCAGTGCCCAGTCAATCTCGGACTCTTTAATCGTCAGTGGTGGAGCAAATCGAATGGTTGTCTCATGGGTTTCTTTACACAGCAGTCCAGTAGACATCAACCGCTCACAATAAGGACGGGCTGGCTCATGCAATTCAACACCTATAAATAAGCCTTTCCCCCGAATATCCCGTATGGCTGAACTACGAATATCTCGAAGTTTTTTCATAAAATAGTTCCCCAGACGTTCCGATCGCTCGGCAAGCTTCTCATCCTCAAGAACTTCCAGAGCTGCTACAGCCACAGCGCATGCGAGTGGATTACCCCCAAACGTAGAACCATGAGACCCCGGCTCAAACAAATCAAGTATCTCCGCATCAGCAGCGATAGCCGAGATGGGCATGACTCCTCCCCCCAGCGCTTTGCCCATAATCCAGATGTCTGGTTCAACACCTTCCCAGTCGGAGGCAAAGCGGCGACCTGTTCTTCCAAATCCGGTCTGGATCTCATCAGATACAGTCAATACCTGCTGGCTCTTACACAGAGCAAAAGCTTCTGCCAAATATCCATCAGGCGGGATAACGATTCCAGCTTCGCCCTGAATAGGCTCTACAAGAAAAGCAGCCGTATTTGGCGTAATGGCCTTTTTCAGCGCTTCAATATCTCCATAGGGAATAATCCGGAATCCAGGTGTGAACGGTCCAAAATCTTTTTTGTACTCCGCTGAAGAAGAAAATGACGTAACCGTCAGAGTTCTTCCATGAAAGTTACCAGAGCATACGATAATTTCGGCTTGATTCTCAGGTACACCTTTGCAACGATAAGCCCATCTGCGCACAGCCTTCACCGCAGTCTCCACCGCTTCCGCTCCTGTATTCATGGCGAGAATCTTCGATTTCCCCGTGAATTGTGAGAGTTTTTGATAAAAAAGAGAAGCTGAGGTGCTATGGAATGCCCGAGATGTCAACGTAACCTGATCTGCCTGATCCTTGAGCGCTTGTATGATCACAGGATGTCTGTGACCATGATTCAATGCAGAGTATGCACTTAACATATCCATATAACGGCAGCCTTCAGGGTCTTCCACCCATACCCCTTCCGCCTGTTCAATAACAATAGGGAGTGGATGATAATTAGGTGCAGCATAACGCTCCGACCAATCAATTAACATTTTGGAATCTGACATACACACCCAACACCTTTCCAAAATATTGTATACAAAATACAATAACAATGTATGCGATGCCATCACCATTTACGACTACATCTCTCTTTTTCCACTCCAGCCTACTCCCAGCCTTTCTCGGAACCAATCCTTTATCAATAGTTAGCGAGAAGTAGACAGTCTACGTTCCAACCACGAGAGTAAATTAGCCAGTGTAAATGTGATGATAAAGTAGAGGCCGGCGGCAACAAGCAGTGGAGCAAGTGGCTGGAACGTAACACCTTGAATCGTTCTGGCCGTGTATATAATCTCAGCTATGCCGATCATGGAGACAAGTGAAGAATCTTTAATGATAATAATGAATTCATTACCGATGGCTGGAAGCATGTTACGAAAAGCCTGCGGCAGTATAATATAACGAAGTGTCATACCATGTGTCATACCAAGGGAGCGCGAAGCCTCGGTCTGTCCTTTATCAATCGCCTGAATCCCGGCCCTGAACACCTCCGCCATATAAGCCGAGCTATTCATCGTCAGAGCTACCACCCCCGACATAAATGCCGGCAAGTTCACACCTACAACCGTCAGACCATAATGAATAATAAGAATCTGTACCAGCATCGGTGTTCCTCGAATGAGTTCAATATACGCCGATGCTACAAATTTAATTGGCCATATTCGGGATATTCGCATTAGCGCCATGAATACACCCAACAACGTACCAAACAATACACCGAAAAAGGAAAGTTCAAGCGTGACCCACGCACTTCGTGCATAATCCTGCCAATGTTCTAATAGAAAGGAAAAATCTAAATTCACGGCATATCCCTCACTCGTCCGGTTTATTCGCCGAGCATCTCATTCGCTTCAACGACGAACCGTTCAATATCTCCGTTTGTTTTGAGCTTTTCCAATGTAGTGTTGATCTGATCCAGCAGCTTCTGATTACCTTTTTTCACCGCGATGGCCGAACCACCCTCGTCTTCAGCCTGTTTAACCTCCACACCTGCAACAACAAGCCCCTCTTGGTTATTCACATACTGTTCAGCCACCGGCTTCTCCAAGATGAGTGCGTCTACACGCCCCGTCTGCAACTCCAGAATCAGCTCAGGTATTTTAGCCAGAGAAGTGAGCTTTGCTCCCTCTATCTCCTGAGCAATCCCTTCCTGAATGGAACTCTTTTGCACACCAACCTGCTTACCTGATAGATCATCTATGGACTTTAATGCCGCACCTTCCCCATCTCTAACAAGTACAGCCTGCTCTGCATAATAGTAAATATCCGTAAAATCAACATTCTTCTTTCGTTCTTCGGTAGGGGTTAAGCCTGATATTACAAAATCAACCTTATCTGTACCGAGGGCCATAAGAAGGCCATCAAAGTCCATGTCCTCAATCTTCAGCTCGGCTCCCAGATCAGCCGCAATTGCTTTTGCAATCTCGATGTCAAAACCTACAATGGTATCTTTACCATCGATTTTCTTATGAAATTCATAGGGTGCATAGTCTGCACTGGTTCCAAGTACAATTACTTCCTTTTCTGTCGAGTTATTTCCCGAGGATGAATCTGGCTCCGATTCGGTTCCTGTCGTTTTTTCCTGCCCACATGCGGACATGATCACAACCACTAACAACAGCATCATTGGCAACAGCACTTTTTTCACACATCATACCCCTATTCTTTTTTTGAATGAGAAACATAATGATTTGTATACAATATACATAAGGCAATATATGGACTTATATGTAAGTTATACTAACAAACAATCCGCTTTATCACAATGATTATTTAAACATTTATACGCTTTTATTCCATAAAATGTACTATATATAACACAGTATTTACATCGCCTGAAACATGAAGTTCGCTTGCCCAACTTCCCCCTCGGTGTTAAGATGATAAAAACTTGAAACTCCTGAACGGCGCGTACAGTACGGCCTCACACCCATCTATTTATTCACTATACATAGAAAGGAGGATTCGGTATGGAGGTACCCAAATACCGGTCCTTGAAAGATCACGTATACGATTACATTGCCCAAAAGATTCAGGACGGGACGTTACTTCCCAACCAGAAGATCAACGAGGCCGAAATATGCAAAAAGCTGGACATCAGTCGCACACCTACCCGGGAGGCACTTTTTCAGTTGGCTTCGGACAATCTGCTGCAATACATCCCACGCAGGGGATTTATTGTCACTCCTTTTGATGCAGGCAAAAAACTGGAATTCTCCCAAGCGATCGGTGTGCTGGAGGCACTTGCTGCCACACTTGCAGCAGATCATCTCAGACCATCTGAACTTTTGGAGATGGAAACTCTGGTTGTCCGAATGGACGAAGATATCAGCCAACTTGATCTTGCTGCCTACAACAAGAACCAATATCAGTTCCATAATCTGTACATTCAGCGATGTGGTAACGCCACAGTCATTGAGATGTTAAACACATTGAAGAACAGTTTCATCCGGCAGTCGTATGTTAGTGATAATAAACCAAAGCTATCCGAGGTACTGCTCGAAGTTAATGAAGAACACCGTCAAATTTTAAGTGCTTTTCGAGCCAAAGATAAGAACCAACTGGAAGCCCTGCTCAAACACCACTGGCGGATTATCGACAACGATATGTTGTAGTACGTACTGTCAGAACAAACCAAAGGCAACCCACACGATTGTGTGAGTTGCCTTTTTCCTATTTTTCCTTTTCGACCTCCAACGGTGCCCTAGCCGCAAAAACAGCATATCCCAACTTTTTGCCGTACTTCGCGAGCAAACGATCATTGGTTCGACTCATTCGCTGCATACGTTCATCCTCAAACCAATTCATATCGATCTCGCGATGTGGATCATGATCAACGCCCCATTTTCCCATGGATCGTGAATGTTCTTTGACCTCTACCTTGGTGAAACCACACTGTTTGAGGCGTTTTCTCCATGCTGTGGCCGTTACCAGGGTTCGTATACCGTAAAAATGCTTTAACCTGCGACACATCAATTCGGTCTTCTGGCCTGATAGAACCATCTCCCGATCCACCAAAAGTCCACCGGGCTTCAACACCCTTCTATACTGAGCAAGTGCACTCCGCCATGGAGTGAAGATCGTGACCGACTCCACGAATACCACATCAAATTGATTTTCAGGAAAAGGTAACGATGCTACATCAGCCTGAACAAATCGAACATCCACCCGCTCTCGTCTCGCTCTCCGAATTGCCTTATCCAGCATATTGCGATGAAGATCAATCGCCGTTACCCGATATCCATTTTTAGCTAGATAACATGCAGTCCTCCCAGTGCCGCACCCTATCTCAAGAATATGACTACCCACAGGCAGAGATAAGCTATCCAGCAACTTCAGCGTTGCCAAAAATCCTCCAGGATGGGCACTTCCCTCCCCTAACCGAGCCAGCATGTCATGATAATCCACGCGACATCCCCTCCTCACTCCTCCCAGTGTATGGAGCAGATTCAAAAACGGCTCCTCCCCATTCGATTTTCCGGGTACTCGTCCATACCAATTGCTCTTCTTTTTACTATGATATACAAACCGTTGAATTCAAGCGGCAACCGCATCTAATGAGGAGGATTTGCATGTACAGAATTAACCCGGTATGTGAAGAAACGGTTTCTCCGCACGTTGGACGTTCCGTTTGTCTCGTTATGAACGACGGTAAGCATATGTATGGTACGCTTAGTCAATGTCGTGATGGTAAAATTTATTTGAACGGGTGCTTCGAGGGACCACGGCTGTGTTCAGTCAAATCCAAACAGCAGCAGGTAAAAAGCAGCAAGAAAAACGCTGTTGCGAAAAAGAAAGTTAAATCTTCGGCCTATGGTCCATATGGTTACGGAGGATACGGTGGGGGTTATGGCTATGGAGCGGGAATCGATCTGGCTCTGGTAGCAACATTGTTTCTGCTGCCATTCCTGTTCATCTAAATTCCAATCTGATCGTGGTAAAATTGTAGTCATAACAAAGACCCTTTTTGCTTATAGCAAAAGGGGTCTTTATCTTTTTCATACGATTCACGTCAATTACACTATATTTTTTGTTGAAAATGATACAAAAAAAGGCATTCGCCAAAACGAATGCCGGGAACTTCATATTTAATACCCTTACCTTCGCACAGGGTGTCTATTTGATCTTAAAAAAAAACACCTCGTTAGAGGCGGGTAAGCTATGTTAAATCCGATTTCCTTTAGGCATCGTTTTCAGATTACTATTCGAATTCTCAAGCAATGGTAGCATCCTAGTCGTGCTGACCATCTCAGAAGCACATATCGGACAAGTAGGTACGTTATCAAACGCAAAATTGTCCCGCATCCATCCTTTGCACGTATCACTCGTACATTCCCAGATTGCCGCATCAGCTTGTGGAATCTCTTCCAACGGTTTTTTGCGATTATACATGACTTCTACCCCCTTTGTTATGGAAAAACATCTAACCGACGTTATTTCACAGAAGCCTACACTTAGCGGAAGTTTCACGTTCCACCGAACTCCTGCCTCGACAACTAATGGGCCGAATTTTATATAACTGATCAAAAAAAAGAAGCTGCCTTTACCATTATAACATGTTAAAGGCAGCTATGCTTTAATTACAGTTTTACAACTTCTTCTGCTTGAGGACCACGGTTTCCTTGTACAATTTTAAATTGCACGCGTTGACCTTCGTCCAGCGTTTTGAAGCCTTCGCCTGTAATAGCGCTGAAGTGTACGAATACATCTTCTCCGCCTTCAACTTCGATGAAACCGAAGCCTTTATCAGCGTTGAACCATTTTACTGTTCCGTTTTGCATGTGAATTACACCTCCAAATAAAGATTAACATGTTCCTTTGTTCTTTGCAGCAAGCAAATAAAAATTCACACATTGAAAAAGGTACCAGTCATAAACCTATAAGTGATCGCCCTTTACAATATATGAATTAGGTTTTCCACTCTCTACAACTTGTTTTTATTATAACTCCATTTCAGCCAAAAAGCAAATCTTTGTATTTTCTTTTCAAACAGCTTTGGAAATACATGTTATTAACACGCGTGGGGCCAGGGTTTATCACGCTTATGTGCCTGGTCGCTTGTGTACGGTCTTATGAAAGGATATGCAGATCTAATCCATCTTATACATTTTTTATATAATAATCTGACATGCATATCCAACACAGCCAACGAATCATCTTACTCCAGTATAACACACTATGTCCATGCCCACATAAATGCATCCCGATCCCAGGCGATCTGCCCACGATGAAGCTTTCTGAAAGCTTTCTTCACTTCTTTGGACAATGATGTATTGCCGTTCTCGTTCACAAAAACAAACTCTTCGCCAAAATGGGTCTTCACATATTCTATGGCAGCTTCCTGATGAAGTGTTCCTGTGAATTTAATCTCCTGTACCATCCATTCTGCTACACCTTGTGCTGTCTTCTCCACTATATCACCTACTGTTTAAACCTAATGTACGGATAGGCAGACCTCGTATCATGAACATATCTGTCTTCCCGCCAGACTGAAGTATACCATGATCCAACTGCTGACGGGAAACTGTATGATAACTACCTTCAAGCAATACCCCCAATACCATTAATGAACAACCGTATTCGCTTGTTCACTCCCTTTGGAAGGAATGGACGAATGTGTGCGATTGCTCCACACTAACCATGCACAGTAAGCAATCAGTACTGTCAGTATAAACAGATCGTAAGGAAGTGTCCCTGTGTCCTCCAGATCATTCCCTAGAAATTGAATCAGATTATGTATGAAATGAAACAATATAAGCGGTACGATATTTCCGTTCTTCAGCATCAATAATGCAAGTACAGCTCCCAAGAGCAGCGCATAGATCAATTGCATGATCGTATCCGTCATATCCTGACCAGACAATGCGTTCAGCAGATGTGTAATCGAAAACAAGATGCTGGAGGTCACAACTGCGGCCACTGCACTTTTTTGAAGCAATGTTTTGAAAATAAGTCCACGATAGATCGTTTCCTCTACAAAAGCTACGAGCAAGGTAAAAAAGATGAAAAAGGCTACCCGTGACAAGCTCAGCTCCCCAAACCCTTTCAGGGCAAGTGTACCCAGTACAAGGAGTAGTGGAATATAATACTTTGCATGGCCAGCTGGGATACTTCGCAAAGATCGGAAGCCAGTCTCTCCCCACTTGCGCCTTAACGTCAGATAGATCATCAGAACCATTGCGATGGGTGTAAAGGAAATGAGTACAGGGGAAGTGTAGTCCAGTTGTTTTATCGTTGCAATGGCCCCTGCAGCAAATACGGCTAACAGGAGAAGCAGCTCAATAATCACAACGGTGAGCACAGGTTTGCGCTCGGAAAAGGAATGTTTTGGCTTGGATTGCGGATTAATCATACATTCACCTACCTCGTTTCATTTTTGTTTTCCGTTGTCATAAGAACTTATATGCCAATATAGTTGTATCACATCATTCGCATATTGAATATTCCTATTATGGATAAAACTATAAAAGTAACAAAAAAGAGACTTATCCTGACTTCTTTTCACCTAAAATCAGGTATGGCTTATACCTTTATCTGTCCATTATAGTATTACAAGAGTTCAAAGCTGCAGGGGTGTGGCGACTCTTCAACGTCATATATCTATGAAGTACCCATTAACGATAGTTTCACAATGCATAATGAAATCAGGGGGATACTATGAAAGCATTCTTTCAGCGCTGGGGGCATTTACTGGCTATTCTGTGCATACCGCTCCAAGGCTCCATTTACGTTTTTTTAGGCAGCAACACCGGAAGTGATGTGTTCTACAATTATGCTTGGATTGACACACAGATTCCTTTTCTCAAAGAATTTATTTATCCGTACATTAGCTGGATGCCCATTCTGTATCTTGGATTTCTCTATTTGGGTCTGACGAACAAGTCGCTATTCTGGCGTACGTTGATTACCTATAATGTTGGTGTCATGGCTGCCAATGTCTGCTTTGCGGTGTTCCCTACCCATGTCCCACGACCGGAGATCGGCGGAACTGATCTGAGCAGTGTGTTAGTACAGTTTATCTATACCAATGATGCGCCCTTCAACTGTTTCCCAAGTGTTCATGTTCTGACCAGCTATTTGCTGTTTATTGTGATCAACAGACACTTGAACTTTAAACCTTTGGCTCGGATTTCTTGGTCGGTATGGCTGTGGTTGATTATTGCTTCAACGGTGTTTGTAAAACAGCATTCCTTGCTGGACATCGCTGGAGGCATTTTGTTTGCTGAGGCCGCGTATTGGACTGTACATGTCTTTGCTCTTCGTCTTGGGCAGGCACGAAAAAAAGGCAAGCAGCCACTCACAGCTTCTAATCCAAGCAGTCATGTATAACGACATTTATATATGTAACAGGCGGATGATGATCCTGCTATACAGCAAAAGAGGGCATAGGCCCTCTTTTTTTGTACTCATTTAATTAAACCTACTTATATAGAAGAACTTTATTTGGATTGGACTACGCGTTTCATGCTATAGGTGGACGTTCATGAAGAAGGTCAGACGGTGGACTTCCGGTTATACGTTTGAATATGCGGTAAAAATAAGACAGATCCCGGTAGCCGAGAAATTCGGCAATTTCCTGGATGGAGAGTTGCGACTCGGTGAGCAGATATATGGCTCGTTTCATCCGTTGATCATGGACATATTGACTGATGGTCTGATTTGTCATGCTTTTGAATAATGCAGCAGCATAATTGGGAGTTTTATTAATCTCGTCCCCGAGTTCTTCCTTCGTCACTTTCTCCCGATAATGCCGCTCAATATACCGCTTCATCCGTTCAACATGATTATGCCTCTCCGGCGGGATAACTCCACGATCAAGCTCCCTGTTCATATAAATCAACACTTCCATCAATAAGGCTTGGCTCATCATGACATAATAAGACGGACGCTCTTGCCATTGTTGATAAATAGCGCTCATGCGTTGATGGATCAGCTCATAACATCCAGGTTTATGCCGCAAAGCCTCATACCGTTCCAGTGCAGGCAGAGTTTCCGTATGGTCGCGTTGCAGTTGAATTACAATCTGTGTGTGCGTTACTGTAGGAATACTCTTGCCGTAATACGGGGTACCACCTGGAATGAGGAGCAATTCACCCTTCTCCATGATCTGTTTATCACCGTTCACCCAATATACACATTTTCCATAAGTAACCAAGCTAAGCCGCCAAGTTTCTTGAGATTGCACAGCTTCTTCGTACCAACCGACACCATTAATATGTCGTACTTCAAGTGGAGTGACCATAACACACCTCATTATCGGACTATACTCTAATCATTGTACTATAGTTCATACCCTGATTCGACAGAAAACGCTACAATACACATATAAGCTTAAATATGAGGAGGAAATTAGCATGTTAAAAACAAAAATTATTTGTACCATGGGACCTGCTTGTGACTCAATCGAATTGTTAAAAGTAATGATTCAGGAAGGTATGACCGTTGCCCGTCTGAACATGGCTCATGGCGAACTGGAAGATCACGTTACACGGATTAACAATATCCGCAAAGCAGCTTCCGAACTGAACACCTATATACCGATCATGATGGACATCAAAGGGCCGGAAGTACGTATCGGTAAACTGAAAGAAGCATCCTGCCATCTGCAAGCTGGTAAAGAGCTGATCCTGACTACCGAAGAAATTCTCGGTGACGCTGAGCGTATCTCTGTAAACTATCCGGAACTTAACCTCGTTGTGAAACCCGGCGATCGTATCCTCATCGATGATGGCCTTGTGGATCTGACGGTACTGTCTGTGGAAGGATCCGATATCCATTGTAAAATCATCAGTGGCGGCATTCTGAAACCACGCAAAGGGGTTAACTTGCCAGGAATCAAAACGACATTGCCAGGTGTAACCGAGCGTGACGTTATGCACATCGGATTTGGGATCGAAAACGATATCGAAATTATCGCAGCATCCTTTGTTCGTAAAGGTGATGACATCCGTGAAATCCGCAGCATTTTGAAAGAACGCGGTGTAGACCACGTACAGATCATCTCCAAAATCGAAAACCAGGAAGGTATGACTAACCTGGACGATATTATTGAAGCATCTGACGGCATCATGGTAGCTCGTGGAGATCTTGGGGTTGAAGTGCCGATCGAAGACGTACCTATGATGCAAAAAGAAATGATCGATAAATGTAACCGCGCTGGTAAACCGGTTATCGTAGCTACACACATGCTGGAGTCCATGCAAGTAAACCCACGCCCTACTCGTTCCGAAGTTAGTGACGTGGCAAACGCTGTACTTCAAGGTGCTGACGTTGTGATGTTGTCCGGTGAATCAGCTGCTGGTAAATATCCGGTACAATCCGTGCGCACGATGGCTGCTGTTGCTCGCCGTGCTGAAACAATGATCGATTACAAAGAGCAATTCGCACAAAAATCAGCTCAACAGATCGCTGATATTACTGAAGTTATCAGTCAGGGTGCTGTAAGTTCTTCCCTCGTACTGAATGCAAAAGCAATCATCACTTCGACTGAGAGTGGATTCACAGCACGCATGATCTCCAAATATCGTCCAAAAGCGCCAATCATCGCAGTTACACAACATGAAGAAGTATTGGCGAAAATCTGCCTGCTCTCCGGTGTTATTCCGGTTATGGGCGACAAAGTAACGACAACGGATGAAATGTTCGAATCGGCTACGCGTAACGCAATCAAAACAGGTTACATTGAAAAAGGTGACATCATTGTATTGTCCGCTGGTGTTCCAATCGGTCAATCCGGTAATACAAACCTGATCAAAGTTCAACAAGTTTAATTCAATAGCTGTAACTGAAGCTATACATCTTAGCTATATATAGAAAATACAAAAAATCCACCGAGAGCAGAAATGCATCCCGGTGGATTTTTTGTTGATGATGTGTGCCAATGATTCTGATGTTACAAATAGACGGCTTCGAGATTATAGATTCCGCGAGTAATCAACCAGATCCTGTGACATGGTATTAATCTCATCCATTGAAGCATTCACCTGCTGTGTCAGGGCAGCCTGATTTTGCGTTAACGTGGACATATTACCGATATGTTCAAGAATCTGATCAATCAGTGTTTTCATCTTCTGCATGCTATCTTCGATATTTACTGTGGCCTCTGAACTGTGATCAGCCAATTTCCGCACTTCACCTGCAACGACGCCAAATCCCAGTCCCAGCTCTCCCGCTCGTGCAGCTTCAATTGCTGCATTCAACCCCAGCAGATTCGTCTGACTGGCAATCTCTCGAATAAACACGGTGATATTCTTCGTATCATCTGCACTGCTCTTCACTTGAATAGCTGCATCGGCAGATAACTCCTGTGCAGTAACCAGATCCTGTGCCTGATCGGTAATCGAGTTGATTCCACGTACCATCTCGCCAATGGACTCTGACAATTGTTTTGTTTTCAGATTCATGGCTTCCACGATCTGTTCCTTATTCTTCTCATGGGTGACATCTCGAATGGTTCCAGCTACACGGAGTGGTACTCCATCCTGATCCCTAATGGTCTCCCCACCCGCGTGATACCACCGATACTCCCCGTCTTTGCGCTGCAGACGATAATCCAGATCGTACGGTGTACGACCACTGTAATCGTTCATATGTCTGGCAAATTCGTTGATCGTCCGATCATGGTCTTCCGGATGAAGTCGGCTGCTCCAGCTGTTGAACACATTCGGGAAATCCTGCTCGTCTTTAAACCCTAATTCTTTACGGAACTGGGGTGACCACCAGAATTCGTTATTTGGATTAACCACATCTCCAGCCACGACGGTCATATCCCACGGTGCCTCCACCAATGCGCGGTTAACCAGATCATATCGGGCGACGAGTGCTTCCAGCTCATCCGACTTGCTCTTCTCCTCATGAATATCAAACATGATACCCAGAAGTTTGACCGGAACTCCAGCCTGATTTCGGATGACTTGTCCGAGGCATCGGAACCAGCGAATTTCTCCACTTTTAGTAATCATACGGCTGATGACGTTATAGGCAGTTGTTGCTCTTATGTCATTCACATGTTTCATAATCTCCTGCACCAGTTGGGGTCTGTCATCCGGATATATCGATTTGGCCCAGCTTGCAAATGAATCGGGATAATCCTTGGCATTATGGAAGCCTAACATTTGGCGGAATTCATTCGAAAATGCGACGATATTATTGTTATCCAGTGGATCACCAGCAACAATTTCAGATTCCCATAATCCCACATGCATCGCCTGATTCAGCATTCTAAGGCGCATTTCCACGTCTTCGTTTTGAGCTTTCATCATATGTACTGCTTTTTTGATATTACTAGCTATTTCATCGGTATCCTGAAACTCAATGCCATCTTCGATCCATGCGTCATAGTCGCCCTTTTCTGCGTTTGCTATCAGTTTACGACTATACTCCAGTAAATTCTGATGCGCATCTATACGAAGGTGTTTGGTCGATTCAGTACGTTTACGAAACATGCTCATTTCTCCTCTTAGCTCATATGATATATATTTCGACATTATCAGACATTAAGTGTAGAGCAATGGTCTTAATTTTGTATAAAAACAAGAACCAGCACTGAATCAGCACTGGTTCTTATATTAATTGCCCTTTATCTTTTATGAAAATAAATCTTAAATGTCTACCTCTTACCAGCTACCACCCAAAATTCAGTGTTTTCCCCGTCTCCACCCAAGTTTTGATGCTGCTTAGAATCATCCACCAGCTGCTCTGTGCATTCGCAATGGAAGGATGGTTATCTGTAAACTGATCATTGATCAGCGTCAGCTTCGTACACTCACCAACCGTTTCCAACTGGAAGACCACTCTGGATTGAAGCTCGGCATGATTCGCATGGTAAGACGGTCCCGGATGCTCCTGATAGCTAAGTCTGGACAGCGGTTCAAATTCCAATATATCTCCATACACATGGACCGTCTCCGCACCATCATTACCTGGCCCTACATAAGCAAACGGCTGACCTGGTTGGAAATTGGTACGAAGTTCACTGCCGAAAAAGCTGTTTCGTGTGCCGTCTGGTGATATTAGAGCATTCCACACCTCTTCCAGTCCTGCATTGATATAGAATTCATATTTCAGTTCCATGGACTCACTCCCTTTATGTATTGGATACGCGATCTGCCAAGCTCGCACTCCTATCCTATCGTTATACCCCAAAGGCCGTATTGTAAAAACGCGACAACAGGTAAAATATAAGCTCTTTATGTTTTCGGGAATGTTATACCATGATCCAAACGGATCGAGTCCATATAGTGCTTTCCCAGAAGATCAGATATACTAAATTGGAATGAAATAACAGGACTGTTCAAGATGATACGACTAATTAAGAAAGGAAATGAGATATGAGCGAATCAACCAATATCATGGGCATCCCTTTTCCCAATGTAACGATGAATCAAACGGTTGCAATCCTTGGTGAAGTTGTAGATCAGGAAAGCAATGAACTATTCCATGTCATCACAGGCAATCCCGAGATTGTTATGTCCTGTCAAAAGAATGCCTCTCTTCGCGAGGTTGTCGATCAAGCCGGGTTGGTCACGGCTGACGGTGCCGGCATTGTGATGGTATCCCGTTTTCGGGGCGGACAATTAACTGAACGAGTAACCGGTTGTGATCTGCTGTTTCGTTTATTGGAGGAAGGTGATCGAGAACACTGGTCATTCTACCTGCTGGGAGCAGAGGAAAGCGTAAGTGAACAGGCAGTAAAAGTCATAGCACACCGTTACCCCGGAGTTATCTTAAAAGGTAGACACCATGGTTATTTCCAGGCAGATGAGGAACAACAGATTGTGGAAGAGATTCGTACTACTCAACCAGACTTTCTTATCGTGGCTCTTGGCGCCCCCCATGCGGAACACTGGATTAACAAGTATCGTCACCAGTTGAACGCTCGTGTAGCCATAGGTGTTGGAGGCAGTCTCGATATCGTGGCTGGCAAAACCAAACGTGCCCCTGCGATATGGCAGAAGCTTAACCTGGAATGGCTCTATCGCCTCCTCAGTCAACCTTCGAGATGGCGCAGGCAACTCATTTTACCCCGTTTTGCTGTGCGGGCATTGTTGTTCAGAGAACCTAAATAATGTGAGATGAGCAGGAGGGATGATTCGGATGAAACAGGTAGAACAAGGAGACAGACCAAGTATGGGCCTGTTGAATCTGAATGAAGGTGACCATAAATATCAACTGACACGCCATGCTCCTTCCGAAGTACTTCGGCCTTTTGTTAAACATTACTGGATCGTATCGTGGGACCTGACTGGATCTGAACCGTATCCCCAACATGTCGTGCCTAACCCTTGTGTCAATCTGATTGTGGAACAGAACAATACGTTTTTCTTCGGACCATCGGGACGAAAATTCTCCTATCTTGTGAGCGGGAAAGGTCGTGTGTTTGGCGTGAAGTTCAACCCAGGAGGGTTTTATCCCTTCCTCAGGGTTCCTGTTTCTTCATTCTACGGACAACCGATGAATGTATCCAATATTCTGGACGTCACAGCGGAGTCCTTGGAAGACCGGCTTCTTGGGGCGGGAGATGATGCGGATAAAACCAGTTACATCGACCAGCTATTATGTGCACACCTTCCTGCTGAAGATGCTCAAGCGAGAATGGTTAACGATATTGTGCAACAGATTGAACAGAACCGAGAGATGCTGAGAGTGGATGATCTGTCTTCTTCTTGGAATATGCATACCCGAAAGCTTCAACGCCTGTTCAATCAGTATGTGGGCATTGGACCCAAAACCGTAATTAAGTTGTATCGTCTGCAAAATGCTGCAGAATGGATGGACCGGGGTCTTCACTGTGACCTGATTAAACTATCTCAGGATCTTGGATATCATGATCAATCCCATTTCATCCGAGATTTCAAGTCCATTATTGGCAGTACACCAGAGGAATACTTACACTCTAGACATCCGCATGGTGAGCGCCGAGGGCTGATCAATTAAAAACCTGTCCTGAAAATCAGGACAGGTGAATGACTTCTATGGTATCCCCCGTGTGAATTACACCTTCCCGTTCAACCGAGCATACAATCCCACGTTTTTTGCGAGCCGCAGGCACGAATTTTTTGCGCAAACCGTCCTGTTCATAGAATTGTTCAATCATTTTCCCCGGATGTACACAGGGAAGGTTCTCCCCTTCACATATTAACCCTGTCCCGTTTGGAAATAGGAGCCGCGTTCCAGCAGGCAGTTCCGTCAATCGATCAATGCCACGGACCATTATATTGGCACCAAGCCACTCTGGACGCACTTCAGGAATGTTCATTTTCTCAGCAATAAGAGCACATTCTTCCTCGGAAACAATACTGATCTGGCGGCGATTCGCAATCGGTGTACCGCGCTTGTAGATTTTCTGACGTGAGTCCGCCGGACGAAGCAGACCATAATGACGGTCACCCGGAATTCCTGCAAGCTCAATGTCGATAAAAGGTACAACTCGGGTCACAAATGTGGATGGATCATCAGCCAACAAGACGAATTGAACCGTTCCCATAGTAATCTCCTCCCTTTCCTGAGCAATATCACTTCTTTATTGTTCAATATTACCCAATGAATGGATTGTCGACAATCGGCGTATGCTTAGCTTTGTAACCATTTTTTAATTTCAACATCATAACTCAACTGGAAAACGATAAATAATTTAAGTAATACGCAATTAAATTGTTACAAATTAAATTTGCTCTTTCCGTTCTTGTTACAAACATTTATACTAGGATGGACAAGTAAATAAATTACATATCAGAAAGCAAGGTGTTTCCTTTGATTAGTATCATTTTTGTAGCTCTTGTAGCTGTCGAACACTTCTATATCATGGTGATGGAGATGTTTATGTGGACTCGTCCACGCACAATGAAAACCTTTAATCTCACGCCGGAATTCGCCAAATCCACCAAATCTCTCGCGGCCAATCAAGGTCTTTACAATGGATTTCTTGCGGCAGGTCTGATCTGGGGACTCGTATATCCGGATGCTGCCGTTGGACAGCATATTCAGATTTTCTTCCTGGCGTGTGTGATTATTGCGGCTCTTTATGGAGGAGCTACTTCTTCGCGGTCGATCATTATCAAACAAGGTTTGCCTGCGATCATTGCATTGTTGCTCGTTCTGTTCCTGTAATTTCTGTCGAATGGTGCATTGCTTCGATTCATGTTAACTCCTTTATGGTAAGGTAGTGAATAGATAGCAGTGTACAATGACCAGAATCGTTCTGGAATTGGAAGGAGAACATGTCATGGGATTGTTTGACAAGCTTCGGCGGCGCAAAAAGGAGAAGGTACCTGCAGGTGGTGCTGTCGAATCGACGAATTACAGTGAAACCATCGTGGGTTTTGTCCTGCTGGAGCGTGACGATTGTGATTTTGACCTTTTCATCAGGAACATGAAGAACGAATGGGATATCGAGATTGAAGAACGGCCGGAGGAGGGCAATCTCTTTTTTGAGGTGAATGAGATGCAGGTGGTATGTGCTCACATTGCCGCGCCTGTACCTGACCGTGAAGTTGAGGAGAATGCCAAGCTAAACATCCTTTGGCGAGAAGCGGAGCAAGTTACCTCACGGCACCAGTCTCAGATTATTGTCTCTGTTCTGAACGCAACAAATGCTATTGATGGACATGTTCTGTTCACTCAAACAGCAAGTGCCTTATTACAGTTGGATCACGCGTTGGCCATATACATGGCCCCACTTGTTGTTGAAGCCAGTCAGTATGTCGAAACCAGTCGTGGGATCAAAGATGATGAGTTGCCCGTCTCGCTCTGGATTTTCATCGGATTATTCCAAAATGCCGAAGGCGCTTCAGCTTACACTTACGGACTACGTAACTTTGGTAAAGAAGAGATGGAGATTATGCAATCGTCTGAGTCTTTAAGCGATGTATTTGAGATGATGTTCATAACCACAACGTATGTGGTTGAGAACGACGTCACACTGCATGACGGGGAAACACTTGGTTTCTCGGAAGAACAAAAGCTGAGCATTTCCCTTTCCAAAGGTGCAACTACGGAAGGCAACAGTTTGAAGATTGGCTTCTAACTTACGCAGGAATTTCAATTTATCATGTTACAATCATAGAAGCCATCTGGAGTTCATCCTCTGGATGGCTTTTAGCTATCCAGCCATACTCCCAATGACGATGTGATAACAATCCCTGAATTTAACTTCCCTAGGAATAAGTAGTCCATAAGAACCACTATATTATGAATTCAGTTTTCATTCTCGCTATAAAAAGGTATAATTAATAGGCTTATAGTCTCATATATTACATATTATTTTATTATCGAGGAGTTGCCTACATGTCTGTTAGACGTTTGGATTCAACTAAACCTATTATTGAAATTATCTGGGAAGGTATTGTTTCTCCTGAACATGTCGAACAAGCGAATACAGAAATCAAGAGAATAGCGGAACAATTGGGAAATTCGTTTGATGTGCTAGTAGATATGCGGAATATGAAGGCTTTCCCTCAGGATACCAAAGAAAAAATTGTGGAGCATCAGAAATTACTGACACAGTGGGGGATGAAGCGAGCCAGTGTAGCGGTAGGTGGTGCAATCGCCAAAATGCAATTGAATCGGATTTCCAAAGAATCGGCGCACCAAACTGAATTTCAATGGGAAACGTATGATGAGGCTTTGGCATTTTTGTTGAAATAATATTGAAGTGATACGGACTAAGTATAATAAGAGAGATACCGATGCTGTACATGGCACACAGAAAGAGGCGTTCCCCATGAGGAAGCGCCTTTTCTTTTGCAGTTCCACTTTGCTTACTCAGTTATGCCAGTGATCCGAACGCTCATCATTTAAGATTCAAGTTTACTTACACGCACCATCGTTACCGATGTACCATTTAGGGACTCCTCCACGAATCCTAACCGCTTATATAAGCGAATCGCTTGGTTATCCGGGTCAACACTAAGCGAGACTGCTTCAATTCCCCGCCGTTCAACCTCATCTAATGCGGTCTGAAGCAGTAAGGTACCTACTCCTTTCCCACGTGCATCTTCCGTTACAGCCATTCCCATCTCTGGCGTAGCTGCATTCACATAACCGTATCCCGCATTCTGATCCGCATAGAATCGTAATGTTATTGAACCTAGTCTCTTGCCCTGCTGGTCTACCGCAACATACCCGAAATCCCCTTCTCTTCCCCAGTCTTCAACGTATTTGGATAGCTCAGGCGTATGTATACTTTCGAGTTGGAGAGGTTCATCACCTTCTCGTGTATGCAGGGATGCGTATAACATCTCCCACAGAAAGGGGATATCCTGTTCCTCAATCGAACGCACATGATAGTTGGTCTTGTTCATGTTTGCTCCTCCTTCAGCTTTCCAAAAAGGCGGTCCATCTCATTCAGATTAAACTCATTGGTAATCTCGTAGTCTTCAAGTTCGTCTCTCGTTTTCGCCTCATTGTAGATGGAGATAGACTTTTCATTATAAAACGTCAGTTCAAATCCATCGGTAAAGCGACCTTCTTTATTAATGGTAAGTCGCCATTCATAATAATATGGATTCCTTTCGGAAACGTCGAATTCCCGTACTCTTTTAAGTCGAATATCCTTTAATAGCTTCAGCATGTCTCTAATCTCATTGGGATCTGTAATCGTCACTTCATTATCTTCATTATACGGATCTGCACTTGAAATCTTCCTAATTGTCAGTCGATCCAATCGATCCAGCATGCTCATATGATCTGTAACCTCTGCTCGAAACGTCGTATGTTTGCTGGGGATATACTTAGTATATTGACCAGAGGTATACATACGCACTGCAATAGCTACGACAACAATAATCGTGACGGTACCTATAATCATCTTGATTCTATTTTTCACAGTCTAACCTCCCCCTAGAAATTGAGACCTTACATATTATATATCAAATAAAACTCGTTTTGTGTTCGTTATTCTTCCACATTTTAGTATTTGGTCTCGCCTAAGGATTAAATATTATTTGACGATATATATAATAAGCTTCAAACATACTAACACATTCATGACATCTAGGGGGAAAAGTATGAAGTTAAAACTCAAATTGATGTTAGCCTTCTTCGTCACTGTTCT
The DNA here is from genome assembly GCF_057334655.1 of Paenibacillus sp. AGC31. Classification (NCBI taxonomy): domain Bacteria; kingdom Bacillati; phylum Bacillota; class Bacilli; order Caryophanales; family Paenibacillaceae; genus Paenibacillus; species Paenibacillus sp. AGC31. The sequence goes on along the minus strand of NZ_JBHFJH010000013.1, from coordinate 11,608 downwards.
GCTTACAGCTGGCGCGCTCGCACCACTTGGTTTGGTTCAAACGGAAAACCAAGCTTCTCAGAGTGTGAACAACAAACTAGAAGGATTAATATCTACCGCAACATTTCAGTTGGACGGCTGGTTACACGGAAACGAGAAATTAGTGGAAACACTAGGCCTTGTAATTCAGGAGGCTGTTTCATCTTCTGATCTTAATGAAGATTATCTGTCCATCATGTATAAGGGCACCAACCCTAACAACTTAGAGGACATATTTTACGGAAATAAGGAAGGACAGTTTATAAATGGTTCTGACTTCGTCCCAGATAAAGATTATGATCCCAGGGATCGTTCTTGGTATAAAGAGGCTCTACAAGCAGACAAGCTGATTTTTACTGACCCTTACATCGACAACAAATCCAAACAATTTACGGTGTCTATAGCCATGCCAGTAAAGACAGAAAACGGTGCAATACGGGGAGTGGTTGCTTCTGATATTCTACTTTCCAAGTTAACCGATACAGTCAACCAAATTAACCTGGATGGACTAGGCTACACTTTTATGCTCGACAAAAAGGGAGTTATTTTAGCTCATCCCGAGGCTGATCTTGCAAGTACTTCAGCCGCAGACAACGATCAATTGGGACCGTTGCTTGCAGAGATGAAAACGCATCCTTCAGGACAAAGATCATTCCAATATAACGGAGAAAATCTGCTCCTCTACTTCAAACAAATTCCAAGTACTGGTTGGATTATCGGATCAGTCATATCTGAGAAACTCGCCTATGCGGACTATTATGAATTGCGCAATAACTACATTCTCATTATCGCCATTACATTATTGGTTGTACTGGCAGGTGCCTATTGGATCGCAACACTCTTCATCAAGCCACTGAGAAATCTCCATGAGACCTCCCGCCAAATGTCGAGTGGTGATTTTACAGGAAAGGTGCAGATCAAAGGCAAAGATGAATTCGCTGAACTAGGTATGGCATTCAATCAGATGTCCGATCAGCTTAGCTCGCTGTTCAGGCAAGTAACGGCTTCTGCTGATCGCGTACAAAGTATCTCGGGTGAGATGCAGGAGCATACAGATAAAACCAAACGCATCGCTGAGCAGATCTCCATTGCCACTGATGAACTCGCTCAAGGTTCCAGTACACAGGCTGAATCCGTGTATGATGGCTCAAGCCGTCTGTCTGAGATGAGTGATAGTGTTGGTGGTATCAATCGCAGTGTCGAGCAGTCCGTAACGATGATGCGTGAGGCAGGAGAAGCCATGCTAGCTGGGCTACAAGCGGTAGATCATCAGGTGGAGCTTTCGGATGGTAACCGCCAATCGATTGACCGTGTGGGTGAATCAATCAATCTACTCGCAGACAAATCACAGAAGATTGAAAGCATCGTCAGCATGATTCAAGGTATTGCCTCCCAGACTAACCTGCTCGCACTGAACGCTTCGATTGAAGCCGCCAGAGCGGGTGAACATGGACGTGGATTTGCGGTGGTTGCCGAGGAAGTGCGCAAACTGGCTGAACAATCCGCCGGCTCTTCTCAGGACATCATCGTGTTGCTGAATGAAATCCAGGCGGCTAGCCACCAAAGCGTGAGCGAGGTCGATTCTGCTGAACATGGTATTGAGCAACAGGTTGCTGCCGTACATGAGATGCGCGACTCATTTATGCGAATCAAGCAATCTATTGAAGGCATTGACACTCAGCTTCAACAAGTATCGTCTGCAACAACCGAATTGGATAACAGTTCTGGCAAGATTGCTGAAGTGATCTCCAGTGTTGCGGCCATGTCCGAACAGAGCGCCGCTTCCACCGAAGAGGTTGCCTCTTCAACGCAAGAACAGTTCAATTATATTACGAGTATCTCGGAACGCTCCAATGAACTGGCTCAACAAGCTAATACGCTCGCTGAAGAAGTGAAAAAGTTCAAGATATAAATCAACAAGCCGCGTTCTCCCATAAGGTGAATGCGGCTTGTTTGTTACTTGGTTATATTGCTTTATCACCGATTTGGAATGAGGCAAAACGATAAACCTTATCCCGAGCCATGAATATGACACACGTAGGCTTGGCATCACAACTGATCAGGTTATACCAGAAACCTAATTGTTTTCAGCTCAATACATGACCTGCTGATTCTCGGATAACCAGCTCAGGCTTCAGGACAATCTTCTGCGGTTCTTTACGCTTATCCTTTAATTCTTCAATTAACAGATCTACAGCGCGATGTCCCAGTTCTTCAATTGGCTGGGCAACGGTTGTAAGCGGCGGACTCGTCACCGAAGCCAGAATCGTATTATCAAATCCGATAATGGACACATCCTCTGGCACGCGTAGCCCCAGTTCTTTGGCAGCCTGAAGAGCACCGATGGCCTGGATGTCATTACAACAGAACAAACCTGTCGGGTGATCCTTCTCACCGAGCAGCAGTAGCGCCTCTTTTTTGGCCGAGCTCAGGTCAGCCGCCGATTCTCTGATCTGATTCGGTTCCAGCGTATGACCTGCCTTATTCAATGTTTCGCGGAATCCACGCACACGTTCCTGACTACTGCTGACTTTGGACGGTTCCGACAGCACTGCTACACGAGTATGCCCAAGTTCAAGCAGATGCTGCGCTGCGAGCGTGCCGCCAAGCAAGTCGTCAATGGTGACTGTATGCACCGACAGTGAGGGCAAATGGCGAGCAATCAAAGCGACAGGGATGGACTGCTGCAAGAGGGGTGACAAAATTTCGGCATTATCGATTCCGGTTCCGATCATCATGCCATCGACCCTTTTTTGCTGGAGCAGATTCAGATAACGCTCTACTCGCTCGTCCTTATTATCCGTACTGCAGATGACCACGCTGTAACCCAATTGACGGCTTCGATCCTCCACCGCTCTGGCGAGTTCTGCGAAATACGGGTTTGAGATGTCCGGTACGAGCAGTCCCAATGTATACGTCTGCTTACCTGTAAGTGCAGCTGCGATCGCACTGGGTTGATAGTGAAGGCGTTCCATGATCTCCATAATCTCGGCGCGCCGCTTCTCACTGATCTTGCCTTTGCCATTAATGACCTGCGAGACGGTTGCAATGGATACACCCGCCTCGCGTGCTATATCGTATATGGTTGCTTTCATTGTTTTTTCCCCATTTGTGCTATATATAAATTTCGTTATACATAGATAATTGTTCTCTTCTCATTATGCAGGGGGAAGTCTGCATACGCAACTTGAAGCCAGCACAATGTGCGTAGCATGAACTGTTTTACTTTTTCATCAACCACTCATGGTCAGGATCGTTATGGAATTTCCAGGTCCGGGTTGGTCCAGCCATCACGTTCAGATAGTAGACCTCATACCCCGGAGGAGCGCCTACCGGATGATATCCGTCCGGAACAAGCACCACTTCTCCGTTCTTCACTGCTAGCGTCTCATCCACAGAACGATCATCCGTGTATATGCGCTGAATGGCAAACCCCTGCTCAGGCTGCACACGGAAATAATACGTTTCTTCCAGCAAAGATTCATCCGGGAGTGCATCCCGATCATGCTTATGTGGCGGGTAACTGGACCAGTGCCCATCTGGTGTAAACACCTCAACAACGAGCAAACTGTCTGCTTCCTTCTGTTCTGGCAAAATGTTGTGAATCTGGCGTTCCAGATTGCCATACCCTCTCGCCTCTACCCCTACATCTTCGGGTGCAATGAGACGAGCTGGATACGTGCCTTTACCGGGTGCAACACATATAGCGACTTCCAGTTCGGTACGTGCTGTGATCTGCACTTGATCGGAAGTTGAGACGTAGACCGAGTACGGAGGTATTTTCTCGAAAACACTCATTCTTTTCCCGATGTTATCCCATGTGTGCTCCCGGGTACTTACATTGGCGAAACCACTGAGAAGCACCACACAGAGTTCCTGATCACCGCTCTCACGGGTTAGTGTCTCCCCCTCTGCCAGCTTCGCTACCTGAAAGCCAACATATTCCCACCCAGCCGACTCCGGTGTTACGTTTATAAGTGTACCGTCTCCCTCCGGGTTGACCACGGGTTTCACAATACGTTCTGACATCTTGCCATCCACTCCTTTCTGTAGTCGTCCATAACAACCTGATATTTATAAAAACAAAAACTTGGACTATTCATGCCCTCTATTAGAAAAAAATGACTTTAATCATCCACTATGGCATTGCCGTTTGCGATTCCAGTGACATCCCAGGAACTTCACTCAGCTTTACAGGTCTTCCCCGCTCCATGGACAGTTTTGCTGCCAGCGCAATTCGTTCTGCCTGTACTGCATCGTGGCCATCTACGATAACCGCTGTATCATGGAGGATTGCATCGATAAAGAGAGCTGTCTCCTGTACATATGCTTCATTGTAGCGTTCCAGGAAAAAGTGTAACGGTTTGTCGCGCATGAGCCCGGCCGCTGTACTGATCTCAGCCGTATTCGGATGATCATTCGCCGCTGCGGCGCTGCCCATCGAGCCAAACACTTCAACACGCTGGTCATACCCGTATACAGCCTGACGACTGTTATCAATGACACCAATCGCTCCATTGGCAAACGTCATCGTTACAATCGCTGTATCCACGTCACCATGCTCTGCAAAGACCGGATTGATCAGCACGTTGCCCTGAGCGTACACTTCTTCCACTTCACTCCCGGACAGATACCGAGCCATGTCAAAATCGTGGATCATCATGTCCATGAAGATCCCGCCAGATACCCGGATATACTCTGCAGGCGGTGGACTCGGGTCACGAGAAGTAATTTTGATAATATGCGGATCACCAATCGTACCATCCTGCACATGTGCACGTATCCGTCTGAAGTTGTGATCGAAGCGGCGGTTAAATCCAATTTGCAGCTTCACGCCAGCCTTCTGAACTGCCGCTACAGCCGCTTGGGTCTGTGCCAGATCCATGCTAACCGGCTTCTCGCAGAAGATGTGTTTGCCCGCCTGAGCGGCCTGTTCGATCAGCGGCACATGTGTATCTGTTGAAGAACAGATCAGTACCGCGTCTACATTAGGCATCGAGATCAACTGGCTGCTATCCGTTGTTACAACAGGGATGCCACGGTCGGAGGCCCAAGCCTCCAATTCAGGACCTGCAAACAAGTCACTGATTCCCACAATCTCGGCATGCGGGTTGCGCAGGAGATTGTCTGCATGAATTTTGCCGATCCGTCCAGCACCGATGATGCCAATTCTTACTTTGTCCTTGCCCATTCCGTTATCCTCCCTATGTGCGTCCATATGAGCTGGGCGTTCCCCTTAGCCCGAGTGATGCTCTGGTTGTTACCAGCGCGCCGTTACCATCTTCTTGCGAGTGTAGAATTCAACACCATCCGTGCCATTGGCGTGAAGATCACCGTAGAAGGACTTCTTCCAGCCCGAAAACGGGAAGAATGCCATTGGCGCAGGTACGCCCAGGTTAATTCCCAACATGCCCGCATCAATCGTTTCACGGAATTGACGCATACTCGCCCCGCTGCGGGTGAACAGACACGCACCGTTGGCAAAGTCGGAACGGTTCGCCAGCTCAACGGCTTCCTCCAGCGTAGACACTCTTGCTACCGAGAGTACTGGAGCAAAGATCTCATCCTGCCAGATTTTCATATTGCTCTCAACTTGGTCGAATACCGTGGGCCCTACAAAATAACCGGATTCACTTGTTGCCTGATCTTTGCGTCCATCCCGGATCAAAGCCGCGCCTTCCTGCTCTCCGGCTTCAATGTAACTGAGTGTGCGCTCTTTATGTGGTCCACGGATGACAGGTCCGAGGAACACGCCCTCATCCATACCGTTACCGATGGTAATGCGGTCTGCTGCTTCCACCAGCTTTTGTACCAGTTCGTCAGCCACATCACCCACAGCCACAACAACCGCACATGCCATGCAGCGTTCCCCTGCTGAACCAAAAGCTGCACTCGTAATCTCTTTCACCGTCAGATCGAGATCGGCGTCCGGCATAACGATGGAGTGATTTTTGGCACCAGCCAGTGCCTGTACCCGTTTGCCATGCTTGGATGCAGTGGTGTAGACGTATTCAGCTACAGGTTGTGAGCCGACAAAGGAGATCGCTTGAACATCCTTATGTTCCAGCAACCCGTTCACAACATCATGCGAACCGTGAACAATGTTGAGCACGCCGTCCGGAAGCCCTGCTTCCTTGAACAGCTCTGCCAAGCGGCCTGCCAGCAGCGGTGTACGCTCGGATGGCTTCAGAACAAAGGTGTTACCACACGCAATAGCAAGCGGGAACATCCAGCACGGCACCATCATCGGGAAGTTGAAAGGGGTAATTCCCCCAATAACACCGATCGGGTAGCGATACATGCCCGACTCCAGCCCTGTAGCGATGTCAGGCAGTTGTTTGCCCATCATCAGATTCGGGGCACCTGCCGCGAACTCGACGCATTCAATGCCACGTAATACCTCGCCGTACGCTTCGGCATAACTTTTACCGTTCTCCAGTGTCACCAGGCGAGCGAGCTCTTCCCAATGTTCAACCAGCAACTGCTGGTAGCGGAACAGAATACGTGCACGGCGTGGAACCGGTGTGCTGCTCCAGGATTTGAACGCTTCTCGTGCTGTCTGAACCGCCAGATCCACGTCCGCTTGTTCGGACAGTGGCACATGTGCAATAACCTCTTCTGTAGCCGGATTCACCACTGGCTCCGTACGAGTTGACACTGGGGTTACCCAGGCACCTCCGATCCAGTTTTGTACCATTGTCGCTGTTGCAGACGCTTCAGAAATTCCTTTTCCCATAGCCCTGTCTCCCTTCGCTTATGTGTGATCCCTTATGTTCAACATGTTCATTGTTATAGATCTGTATGAGTGTGTTATTCAAAGTATTGCAACGAGCTTCAAGACACGGTGATCTCGCCCCGATTGCAACGTTCAATGTAGTCATTTACCTGTTCGACCGTTGGCATTGCATCCGAACAGCTGTGGCTTGAAATAACGATACTTGCTGCGCCACTGCCATAGGCCATGCTGCGCTCAATCGTCCAACCCTGCATCAATCCATACAGGAACCCGGCTGCGTAGGAGTCGCCTGCACCAAACGTTTTTACAACTTTTGCCGGGTAGCTATCCGCACGGTGGGAAAGCCCTTCACGCGTATAAGCAATGGACCCTTCCTTGCCGTGTTTGATTACAACGATGTTGGCTGAGAAATCAAACCATTTCTGTGCAGTTACCTGATCGCTATGATCCGGATTATGGTCGAATGTCTCCATCATGTCGAACTCCTCACGTGTGCCCAGGATGATATCGCATTTCTCGGCTGCAAGGTTGTAATAGACCGCTGTCTCTTCATCTGATGTCCAGGTGTATGGGCGATAGTCCAGATCAAACACAATAACTGTGCCATGTTTTTTCGCATACGTTAGTGCCTGTAATACAGCTTCACGGGATGGGCTTTGCGCGAGGGCTGTGCCTGAGATTAGCAGCACTTTGGAGTCAGCAATCAACTGCTCTTGTACTTCTTGCGCTTGTAATAACAGATCCGCTACATTGTCCCGGTACATCAGGATACTGCAATCCGTTGGGCTTTTGATTTCGGTAAAAGCAAGCCCTGTCACCGCTCCGGTGTCATCTGTAACTACATTCGATGTGTCGATGCCGTTCTTCTCCAAATAACTCTGGATGAATCTGCCCATCTGGTCACCCGCGATCTTACCGATAAAAGCCGTCTCCATACCTAGTCTGGACATGCCAATCGTAATATTGGCCGGAGAGCCGCCAACATACTTCGTAAACGTCATCGTCTCTTCCATCGGGCGATTGATCTCATTGGCGTTCAAGTCGATGCACAAGCGGCCAATCGCGGTGAAATCCTTCTTCCTGGATACCGGAAAGGATACGTAAGTCATTGCATGTGAGCCCCTTTCTATAGTGGGATTTTCCATGTTGTATATCGATATCTAGACTAGTTACTCATTCCATCGTAAGAACTCGTAAACGGCTAGAGTAAGTCAGTTTTATTTCCCAATCGTAACGTTATACTCTTGCTGGCCTTCTTCCTTTTTCGCTTCATAGGTGTGGCCTCTGACCGCTGCAATGCTAAACGAATCAGCTGTGTTGATATAACGACTCCATATAGTTCAAAGATCGCTTCGCATACTCATATGGGTTATGAATCGCAGGGTCCTGCTCTCCTTCAAGCATCGCCCAGCCATCGTACCCTCGTGTGATCAGTTCTTGCAGAATTGGTGCAAAATCAATGCATCCATCCCCTGGTACAGTGAACACTCCTCTACGAATACAGCCGACAAAGTCAGAGTGCTCCGCGCGTGCTTCAGCCAGCACATGCGGGCGGATATCTTTCAGATGGATATAGGCGATCCGATCATAATGTTTGCGCAGCAGCTCAAGTGGATCGGCTCCGCCATAGTAGGCATGACCAGTATCATAGAGCAGATACACGAGAGAAGGGTCTGTCAGCTCCATCAATCGATCAATCTCATCCGGTTGCTCTACCACTGTGCCTCCATGATGATGGTACGTAAGCTTCAAACCGTGTTCACGGGCGATAGCTCCTGCTTCGTTCAACCCTTCAGCGAGGATATGCCATTCAGGTTCGCTGAGTCTGAGCACTTCTTTTTCATTCGGAGTTCGTCTTGGATCAAAATGAAGTGACCCGCCTACCTCCGCCGTACTGATCACCTTACTGCCCATGGATTGCAGAAACTCCGCATGTCTGCGATAACTGTCCAGCTCCGACTGACGATACGCCGGATCGGAGAGAAGTACCGATTTCCACTGGGAGACCAGCTTGATATTCCTCTTACTCAATTCCTCACGCAATATAGCAGGATCGGTTGGATATTTACGCCCCATCTCTGTACCTGTCAGCCCAAGACGCTGAATGTCATCCAGAATCTGTGCACACGTTGTCGCGTCACCATGCTCTTTCACATCTTCACCGACCCAATTGATCGGATGAATCCCAAGCTGGAATGGCAGCTTGCTCATTGCTCCACGTCTCCTTTGTCGTTCAACATTGTGGTTCACTATATTAAACTGGATTAAATCGGTCTTGCTTTAGCACGGTTGGCTTGCATGGTGTGATGAGCATGAACTACCTTTTCTTCGGCAGATACCTCAGGTACACCCACATTCCACCATGACTCGTATCCACCTGCGTTGGTTCCAGGCACGACCGGAATCTCAATCAAAGTACTCACTGTTTCGTTCTTCGCATCTCGGAGTGCCTGTTCCAGCTGTTCTGCCGTCTCCGCTCTATAGGATTTGGCTCCCATACTTCGGGCGTGTGCAGCAAAGTCCATTGGCATGTAATCCCCGGTCAGTCTTCCACTCTCGGATTCCCGATAACGGAACTCATTACCGAACCCGTCACTACCATGTTCTCGTTGCAAATTATGAATACACTGGAATCCATTGTTGTTGAATAATAGAACAGTCATCTTCTTCTGTTCCTGCAAACTGGTCACAAACTCCGAATGCAGCATCAGATAACTGCCATCACCGACCATGGCATACACTTCCCGATCCGGCTCCGCAAGTGTTGCTCCGAACGCTCCGCTTACCTCGTACCCCATACAGGAGAACCCATACTCCATGTGGTATGTCTTTGGTTCAGACGCACGCCACAGACGATGTAGATCACCCGGCAGACTACCTGCCGCACACACGATGACGGAAGATGGATCAATGGTCCGGTTAACCACGCCAACTGCTGTAGTCTGTGCCAGCCCTGCTTCATGTTGAGCTGCATACAGACGATCCACTTCTGCATTCCACTCAGCGCGGAGATCAGCGACTTGAGATGCACCATATGCACTTCGGTATTGTCTTTCCTGCAATTCCTTTTGCAAAGCCTGCAATCCTTCGCGTGCATCTGCCAGAATGGCTTCCCCGCCTAGCTTGGCTGCATCCATGCTGTTCAAGTTGATGTTGATGAATGAAGCTTCCGGATGTTGAAAAGCAGAGCGGGACGCCGTCGTGAAATCCGAGAACCGCGTACCGACGCCGATCACCACATCCGCTTCTCTCGCCAGCCTATTGGCTGCCAGAGAGCCGGTAACCCCGATGGCCCCCACATTCAGTGGGTGGTCCCAAGAGACTGCGCTCTTGCCCGCCTGCGTCTCGGCGATCGGAATACCAAATGCCTCGGCGAACTCCACGAGCTGGGCGGATGCCTCAGAGTACAACACACCGCCGCCTGCAACGAGCAGCGGCTTTCTGCCTCGGGCAATCTGCTCCGTTGCCCGTTCAATGGCTGCCTGTACCGGAGGGCGACGATCCAAATAATGTACTTTGCGGGCAAAGAACGATTCTGGATAATCGTACGCCTCTGCCTGCACATCCTGCGGCAGTGCGAGCGTTACTGCTCCCGTCTCTGCTGGATCGGTTAGCACACGCATCGCCTGTGTAACAGCAATCATCAGCTGTTCGGGACGAACAATGCGATCCCAGTACTTGCTGACGGCTTTGAATGGATCAGTGGCTGAGATTGTATAATCACTGCTCACTTCCAGCTGCTGAAGTACCGGGTCCGGTTCCCGTGTAGCAAAGTTATCTCCAGGAAGCAATAAAACCGGAATCCGGTTCACCGTTGCAGTAGCTGCGGCTGTAATCATATTCAAAGCGCCAGGTCCAATGGATGTTGTACATGCATAGATCTGTCTACGATTCTTCTGCTTGGCATAAGCCGCTGCCGTATGCACCATGCCTTGTTCGTTCTTGCCTTGCATATACGTCAGGCTTCCCGGGCTGCGCTCCAGCGCTTCTCCAATGCCTGTTACATTGCCATGTCCAAAAATACCGATGATTCCCTTCACAAACTTGGTTTCCACCCCGTCAACCGAGATATATTGCTGATCCAGGTATCGAAGCAGTGCCTGAGCCATCGTCAGTCGAATTGTTTTCATGAATTGATCGCCGTCCTTTCCTTTACGGGTTAAGCGCTTAATCTACGTTAAGTTTAAGCGCTTAACCCGTAAAGGTTAAGCGCTTAATTGATATGGTATTACAGGTTAATGATTTACGCAAGCTATTTTTGTAAGCGTTTTTATGAAATGCGGTAAAGGAAAGATATTCTTGTGTTCGAACATGCACTAGACCTTCTCTGTTTGAACACTTCCACAATGACTAAGAACAGACTTAAAAGGGGGGAAATATATCATGAGGATGGGATACATGCTGGTACATGCTAATCAGCCATATAATCCGTGATCTTTGTATACAATTATGATCAATATGCCTGTGAATGCAAAAAAAAGAAAGAGACGGTGAATACCATCTCTTTCTTATCAATATTTAAGCGGGTGATGGGAATCGAACCCACGCTATTAGCTTGGAAGGCTAAAGTTCTACCATTGAACTACACCCGCATAACAACAATCGGGATGACACGATTTGAACATGCGACCCCCTGGTCCCAAACCAGGTGCTCTACCAAGCTGAGCTACATCCCGTTATCTATACCGGCGAGAGGACTCGAACCTCCACGGTTTCCCACTCGATTTTGAGTCGAGCGCGTCTGCCATTCCGCCACGCCGGCAAAATATGAAGTTATAATGGCGCGCCCTGAGAGATTCGAACTCCCGGCCTTTTGATTCGTAGTCAAACGCTCTATCCAGCTGAGCTAAGGGC
>NZ_JBHFJH010000012.1:53980-75441 GCF_057334655.1 Paenibacillus sp. AGC31 | reverse complement strand
AGGTTTGGCACCTCGATGTCGGCTCATCGCATCCTGGGGCTGAAGTAGGTCCCAAGGGTTGGGCTGTTCGCCCATTAAAGCGGTACGCGAGCTGGGTTCAGAACGTCGTGAGACAGTTCGGTCCCTATCTGTCGTGGGCGTAGGAAATTTGAGAGGAGCTGTCCTTAGTACGAGAGGACCGGGATGGACGTACCGCTGGTGTACCAGTTGTTCCGCCAGGAGCACCGCTGGGTAGCTATGTACGGACGGGATAAACGCTGAAAGCATCTAAGCGTGAAGCCCCCCTCAAGATGAGATTTCCCAGTATGTAAGACCCCTTGAAGACGACGAGGTAGATAGGCTGGGGGTGGAAGTGCAGCAATGCATGGAGCTGACCAGTACTAATCGGTCGAGGGCTTATCCAATAGCAAGTTGTAATTCGCGTGTTTCGTTTCGAATCTAGTTTTCAGGGAGCAATCCTTGAATGATGTTGATGATTGTTATTCGGAGAGATACCCAAGTGGCTATAAGGGGACCCTCTGCTAAGGGGTTAGACTGCGTAAGCGGTGCGAGGGTTCGAATCCCTCTCTCTCCGCCATCTTTACCTAAAGGTGGACAAGCAATCAAGACATAATTAATATGGCGGTGTAGCTCAGCTGGCTAGAGCGTACGGTTCATACCCGTAAGGTCGGGGGTTCGATCCCCTCCGCCGCTACCATATTACCCAGGAGGCTTAGCTCAGCTGGGAGAGCATCTGCCTTACAAGCAGAGGGTCGGGGGTTCGATCCCCTCAGCCTCCACCATATACGCCGGTGTAGCTCAACTGGTAGAGCAACTGACTTGTAATCAGTAGGTTGGGGGTTCAAGTCCTCTCGCCGGCACCATTAATGCCTGGAACCGTGGTGTAGTTGGCCTAACATGCCTGCCTGTCACGCAGGAGATCGCGGGTTCGAATCCCGTCGGTTCCGCCATTAATCCTAAAAATTAAATATGGCTCGGTAGCTCAGTCGGTAGAGCAGAGGACTGAAAATCCTCGTGTCGGCGGTTCGATTCCGTCCCGAGCCACCTTTAATCCCTGGAGGATTAGCGAAGTGGCCAAACGCATCAGACTGTAAATCTGCTCCCGTACGGGTTCGGTGGTTCGAATCCATCATCCTCCACCAGTTTTATGAGTCATTAGCTCAGTTGGTAGAGCACCTGACTTTTAATCAGGGTGTCGAAGGTTCGAGCCCTTCATGACTCATCTTTAAGAAAAGAGTGATTAATCATTAATTTGATTAGTCGCTCTTTTTTGTTATGTGATTTTAACTCAATATGGATTTTTATTAATACTCGGCAAGATATGATAAACTAGTAGAAAACATGCAGAGTGGTGACGTTCATTATATGAAGCTCATACCTGATCTAAAACAGCAAATTGAAGTCATTATTGGCACAACTTTGGACGAATATGAAATTACAATAGAAGAATGGATGCAATCCGTGGAAAATCTGATTGGTCATCATGAGAATTCAGAGACTTTTGGTGATGATGAAGGTGAGAGTCAGGAGTTATCTGATCAATCTGCATCTCCAAGTTCATCCGATGTGATCAGTTTGAATACGGGAGAGCGTATATTTTTTAAGGTTCGGATGAATAAGAAAGAAGAGACCGTCGTGTGTTGGGGATGCGCTGCAAGATCTATTACCTTGGAAACACGGCAATTGATCGAGCTTGTAATCCGTACTAACACGGCTCTACCCGATGAGGTACAACCTGTTGTATATGAGAATGATAGGGAGCAGTATTTGACTGAATTGGGTCTCTGGCTTAAAGAGCAGGTTGAACAACCTACCGAAAAGGAAGCTGAAGCTGTTCCTGATCGCTTTGTAGTGGCAGCAGAGTTGAATACGGAGAAGATTCTCTTCTTGCTGCAAGGAGATACACCGGATGCCCATCGTTTACGATCCAAGGAGCTCAACAAGTTGCTTGAGAGTTACTTTGGCGAGGAGATTGTCTTGATTCCTTTGGGGGAGCAAGAGTGGATTTTCATGGGTGATAAAGAAATTGTTACAGAAGAAGCCGAGGAAGATACAACGGAGGCCAAAAAGGACTCACTGAACGCTTTTTGTCTGGGGTTGCATGAATTGGTTGCCAGTGAGTGGGCTGGGGTGTTCCATCTGTCTGCATCTCTGCCATGCATTCCTGCGCAACAACTTGTATCGGTCACAACTCTTCTTAGAGAGAGTGTTCACTTAGGGAGAGCATTCCATGTTACGCAGCATATTCATCTCCCATGGGATCTTCACCTGGAGAGGTTGGTAGCGAGCATTCCAGATGATCAACGTATACGTTTTATAAAGGAAACTGGCAAAGACACGGTTATCTTCAATGACAGTGAGACACTTGCTACGCTGGAGACTTTTTTTAGCCTGGACTGTAATGTCAGCGAGACAGCGAAACGACTTTTCATTCATCGTAATACGTTGGTATACCGTCTGGACAAGATCAAACAGGAGATTGGCTATGATGTGAGGCACTTCGAAAGTGCCGTTCTAGTGCAGTTTTTACTACTAATGTACAAAGTGACGAAAAAGCATTGATATTTTTGTGCAGTTTGCGAATAGTCAAACCTCACGTAGATAGGGTATTATAAAAATACAAATTGTATTCGATTACAAAATGATCTCTGAGGAGGCAACAATCATGGCTGGAGTACGTTTAGAGCATATTTTCAAAAAATACCCGGGTTCTGATAAAGCAACTGTAGTTGACATTAACCTGGACATTAAAGATAAAGAATTTCTGGTACTGGTAGGTCCGTCCGGTTGTGGTAAATCAACAACACTTCGTATGATCGCAGGCCTTGAGGAAATTTCTGAAGGTAAACTCTATATCGGTGACCGTGTCGTTAATGATGTTGCACCTAAAGACCGCGATATCGCGATGGTATTCCAATCCTATGCCTTGTATCCGCATATGAGCGTATATCAAAACATGGCGTTTGGTTTGAAATTGCGTAAGGTTAAAAAAGATGAGATCGACAAACGTGTACGTGAAGCAGCTAAAATCCTGGATATCGAGCATTTGCTTGAGCGTAAACCTAAGGCATTGTCCGGTGGTCAACGTCAACGTGTCGCTTTGGGACGTGCGATTGTCCGTGATCCACAAGTGTTCTTGATGGATGAGCCTCTCTCCAACTTGGATGCCAAACTGCGTGGTCAAATGCGTGCAGAGATCACTAAACTTGCGAAACGTTTGGAAACAACTGTTATCTACGTAACGCATGACCAGATCGAAGCTATGACGATGGGTGATCGGATCGTTGTTATGAAGGATGGTATCATCCAACAAGCAGCTTCTCCGGAAGAGTTGTATAACCTGCCGGCTAACCTGTTCGTAGCTGGTTTCATCGGTTCCCCGACAATGAACTTTATCTCGGGTAAACTCGCTGAGCAAGGTACTAGCATGCATTTCATAGCTCCTGGTGTGGATGTTGAAATCCCGCAAGGTAAAGCACAAGTGTTGAAATCTAGAGGATACATTGGCAAAGAAGTGATTCTGGGTGTTCGTCCAGAAGACATTCACGAAGAGCCAGTATTCCTGGAAGCATCCCCGAACTCCGTATTCTCTACACACGTAGATGTTACAGAGAACCTGGGTCACGAAATGCTCCTCTACTTGAGCGGTGTTGGTAATGATACAACAATCGCACGTGTAGACGGACGTTCTAACACTCGTGATGGTTCCACAGTTAAAATGGCCATCGACATGAACAAAGTTCATATCTTTGACAAAGAGACTGAAGTGAACGTACTTCTTCAAGACAAATAATACTGGGATTCCTCGGTGACGATGGAACCTGACAGTTAATGCAATTATACATTGTAATGAGAGCCCCTTCCGTTATTGCTGGAAGGGGCTTTTTTAAGATTATTGGAACTCTATAAGTTTCGGCAGAGTTGAAGGATTAATAACCGCAAGAAAAAACGGCCGCTAAACTACGAATGTAGTATCCCAGAAGGTGCTTCGATCAGAAGACTTTTCTTACTAATGGTTGTCGGAGGCTGCGATTGCATTCATCCCGGAATTCATTTAAGATTATTTGAAGGTCTGTCTTCATTTATTTGAGAGAATCGACTGTTGGAAGGGTATGCATTCTGTACCCCATGATGTGAATGCGCTAATAATGGAAATAACTGATACACGATCTGATGTACATAGAGGGACAGCTAATGCTGAAAGGAAGAGACAAATGGCGAAAAAAGTGAAAGTATCTGAACTCGTGCAGCAATTTCAGTTGGAGGTTGTTTCTGGATCTCACGGATTGAAAAGAGTCATTACGGTAGATGACCTGAACCGTCCTGGTCTGGAAATGGCCGGTTATTTTGAATATCATCCACAAGAACGGGTACAGCTGCTTGGAAGAACGGAGTTAGCTTTCTTTGCAATGTTACCTGAGCAAGAGCGGCGCGATCGTATGCAACGTCTTTGTACGGAAGAGACGCCTTGTATCGTTGTCACGCGTGGACTGGAAGTTCCGCAAGAGCTGATTGATATTAGTGAAGAGCAGAATCTGGCTGTACTTCGCAGCAATATGGCAACAACGATTCTATCCAGCCGGATTACCGGTTTCCTGGAGAAGAAACTGGCGCCAACAGCAACCATTCACGGTGTACTTTGTGATGTCTATGGCGTAGGTATGCTGATTACAGGTAGTAGCGGTATTGGTAAGAGTGAAACAGCGCTTGAACTGGTGAAACGTGGACACCGACTGATTGCCGATGATGCGGTAGAGATCCGCCAAACGTCAGATTTTCAACTGCATGGTACAGCACCTGAATTGATCCGCCACTTACTCGAAATTCGAGGTGTCGGTATTATCAACGTCATGACATTGTTCGGAGCTGGTGCGGTTCGGAATAATAAACGGATTACCTTGGTTGTACGTCTGGAAGCATGGCAGCAAGATAAACAATATGATCGTCTGGGTCTGGATGAAGAGACTACACGTATCATTGATACGGATGTGCCTCTGGTTACGATCCCTGTTCGTCCGGGACGGAACTTGGCGGTTATTATTGAAGTGGCAGGTATGAACTATCGTCTGAAACAGATGGGCCTCAATGCTGCACTGCAGTTTACAAACAAGCTGACAGCAACCATCTCGGAAGATATGGAAGACATGGATTAAGAAATATTTTATACAAGGAAATGAAGATAAATGGTTGACATGTACTGCTTCTCTTAAGGCGCAGGGCATGCCAACCATTCGTCATGCGTGCGATTGATTGAATAAATAGGAGTGTGAATGAATGGATACATTATTACTGTTGAACCCGATTGCGTTCTCTATTGGAGCGTTAAAGGTTCACTGGTACGGGCTTATTCTTGGTGCCGCGGCACTTATAGGACTCCTGCTCGTGATCCGGGAGGGCAAACGATACAATATTCCACAGGAAGTGTTCATGGACATGGTCCTGCTGGGCGTGCCTTCTGCCATCATTGGTGCCCGCATCTACTACGTAGCATTTAAATGGGAAGATTATAAGGATAATTTCTGGGATGTCTTTAAAATATGGAATGGCGGTATAGCCATCTATGGTGCACTTATTGGTGCTATTATCTGTGCAGTTATTTTCTTCCGTCGTAAAGGATATAACTTCTGGCGTATGGCCGATATCTGTGCGCCTGGACTGCTCGTTGGACAGTTGATCGGGCGTTGGGGGAACTTTGTGAATCAGGAAGCCTACGGCGGTCCTGTAGAAGAATCATTTTTGAGAGACAAGCTTCATCTGCCGGACTTTATTGTGAATCAAATGAACGTAGAAGGCGTATTCCACCATCCTGCATTTTTGTATGAATCGATGTGGAGTCTCGTTGGTCTGGTCTTGCTGCTGGTTCTGCGTCGTCAGAAGTTTCTGCGTTCAGGTGAACTGTTCATGTCTTATTTCATCTGGTACTCTATCGGTCGCTTCTTTATTGAAGCTTTGCGTACGGACAGTCTGGGCTTCCAGGCTCCGCAGTGGGTTGCTTCATTAGTGAACGGGCTGTGGTCTCCAATGACTGCAATGGGCTTTGAACAAGGATATCTTGATCCTGCTTACGGTAACGTAAGAATCTCGCAACTGCTCGCGATTGGCATCATTATTGTTGCTGTTGTATTCATTGTGGTGAGAAGAGTGACAGGTAAAGCAGATGTTCGTTATAGTGATCCGATTGTATCGTCCAAAGTTACCTCAGATGATATGGAGCATACGGGAACAGTTGCTGGCAAAGAGAACAAGATAACACCTCCAGCCAAAGATGAATCCAAGCAAGTTGATGATAAAAAGGAGTAATGCAACATGATTGACACGGTATTGTTTGATCTGGACGGAACGATTATTGATACCAATGAGTTGATTATCAGCTCATTCCAGCATGTCATGGGGGGATGGGAGCATTCAGCTCCATGGACACGGGAACAGATCATTCCACATATGGGTGGCACACTGGAGCAGCAAATGCGCACTTTCTCTGGCCAGGAGGAAGTCTCCGAGTACGTGAAAGGTTACCGTGCTTATAATGATATCCATCATGAAGCGATGGTTAGACCTTTTCCACATGTTATTGAGGTAGTAGAGGCGCTGCATCAGGCCGGCATTGTGATGGGTGTAGTCACAACCAAAATTCGTCCATCTACATTAAAGGTGCTGGAACGTTTTGACCTACTGAAATATATGAAGACAATTGTGACAGTGACCGATGTGACGAATCCGAAGCCGCACGCTGAACCGGTACTGAAAGCGATGACGGAACTGGGTGCAGATCCTGCTAAAACGTTGATGGTAGGGGACAGTCCGGTGGATATCCAATCGGCACAGAATGCGGGCGCTCTCTCGGCGGGGGTTGCATGGTCCCTTAAAGGGGAAACAATCCTGAACGGATATGGACCCGATCATATGTTGCACGACATGAGAGATTTGTTGAAACTCATCCGTATTGAAAAGAGACGTTCATGAGAAAAGTAACCCGCTATCCGGTAGAGGACCAGAATGCACTTTGGCATATCTACAAGACAGTGAGTCCGTGGAAGGGCGTTCGTAATTTTATCTGGATCCAGTTGTCACGCTATTGTCCGATCCTATCGGTGAAGAACTGGATTTACCGCCGAATGCTCGGTATGAAGGTGGGAAAACACACGGCCTTTGGCCTGATGGTGATGGTCGATGTGTTTTTTCCGGAGAAAATAACGGTCGGCGAAAACTCGGTCATCGGTTACAACACAACGATTCTCGCTCATGAGTATCTCATTAAGGAGTACAGGCTCGGTGAGGTGATTATCGGGGAAAATGTACTGATTGGTGCCAATACGACGATTCTGCCCGGGGTGACTATAGGGGACGGAGCCGTTGTGGCTGCTGGAGCTGTCGTACATAAGGATGTTGCACCAGGAGCTTTTGTTGGAGGCAATCCACTACGTGATTTATCCCGCGCGGCAGCTTCTACGGAAGAAACGGTCTTTAACACGGATGATTCTTCTCAGGGTAGTGTGCATTGAGTCAATAAAGTAATGAGTCAATAAAGTAAGTAAGGAATGAAGATGGGTTGAAGTAAAAAGCTGCTTATGGCAGCTTTTTTCGTATATAAATACCGATTGGTAGGCGTAACGGTGTGTATATAAAACGATATGTCGTTCCATGGGCAATCAAGCTTTGGTATTGTTGACGGTAGTGCGGATTTCATGTTATCATATCCCATATCCTTTAGTTTGTTAGCACTTTACCATGTGAAAGTATTTCGAGGGAATTTAACGTGATAAAGGTTGAACTAAACCAATAGTTGAAGGTTTTTGCAGCAATACGGTGATTCAGGGTTACAAGATAGAATGGGGATTTACACTACATAAATCCTGTTGAAATAGAACGAGCACTACTCTTAAACTACTGACTCGGGGTGAATATTACCAATGTCCAAACCAAAAGGTTTTTTAAAACCGACCGGATTCCGCGACTATACACCACATGTAGTATCCAAGCTGCGGACGATTGAACGCAATGTACTGGAATGTATGGAACGCTGGGGTTACCGTCAGATCATCACACCAACGATTGAATATTACGACACGGTAGGTGTGGCAAGCTCTACATCAGATCGAAAATTATTTAAATTGCTAAACAGCCGGGGAACCACGCTGGTGCTCAGATCGGATCTAACGGCTCCGATTGCACGCGTCGTTTCATCCATGCTCAAAGATGAGCAGTTGCCGCTGCGTCTGTCCTATCATGCGAACGTATTTCGTTCTATTGAAGAGGAAGCTGGGCGTGAGGCTGAATTTTTCCAGACGGGCGTGGAGTTGGTGGGAGACGACTCACCTGAGGCGGATGCAGAAGTTGTTGCGTTAGCAATTGCCTCTTTGCAGGCAGCGGGCGTGTCTTCTTTTAAAATAGCGATGGGCCATATGGGATTCCTGAACGGATTACTGGAGGAAGTGATTCCAGGTCAGACCGCTGAGCAGGAGCAATTGAAGGAAGGTCTGCTCGGACGCGATTATGTCGGCTACCGCCAGTCCATTGAAGCATTGAATCTGGAGCCTAAGCTGAAAGAACAGCTCGAAGCGATCCTTCGTCTGCGTGGTGGCAAGGAAGTATGCACACATGCGGTAGAGCTAAGTTCAAGTGCTGAAGCAGCACAGTCAATTGCACATCTGTGTGCCGTATTCGAAGTATTGGAAGCGTACGGTGTATCCGATCATGTGCTGATTGATCTGACGATGATCGGTGATTTCTCCTATTATACGGGCATGACCTTTGAAGGGTATGCAGCCGAACTGGGATCTCCGGTATGTAGCGGTGGACGGTATGATAATCTGTTACAACAGTTTGGTCGTTCATTGCCAGCTACAGGATTTGCACTGAAAACAAACCGGATTATTGATGGTGTTCATGGCATTACGATTGAAGAGAAAAAACCGGTACTTATCCAATATACCCCGAAACGTCGGGCTGAGGCACTAACAGAAGCGGCAAGATTACGCAGTATGGGACAAAATGTAGTGACACTCCTTCTTCCTGAAGACGGGGCTGGGGCAAATGCCGTATCGGTTGAAGCAAGAACCGCTGAGGCTGAGCAGGTTATTACTTACGGATCTGAAGAAGGAGGACGCTGAGATGTCGGATATTCTGAAGGTGGCCATGCCGAAGGGCCGAATCTATAAAAAAGCCTCCAAATTGTTTCGTGAAGCGGGGCTGGATATTCCAGAAGACGTGGACGATACACGCAGATTGGTCATCGAAGTACCGGAAGCGGGAATGGAATTCATTATGGCTAAGCCAGTAGATGTTCCAACGTATGTGGAGTACGGTGTTGCCGATATCGGAGTTGTTGGTAAAGATGTGCTGCTGGAGGAAGATCGGGACGTGTACGAACTGTTGAATCTGGGAATCGCCCAGTGCCGTATGTCTGTGATCGGACTCCCCGACTGGAAGCCAGGCATACAGCAACGTGTTGCAACGAAGTATCCAAGGATTGCTTCACAGTATTTTCGGGAGCAGGGGCAGCAGGTCGAGGTGATCAAGCTGAATGGTTCCATTGAGCTTGCGCCTTTGATTGGTCTGGCAGACCGGATCGTCGATCTGGTGGAGACAGGTCAGACGCTGCGCGAGAACGGACTGGTGGAGATGACAGGCATTCTGGACATCACTAGCCGTCTTATCGCCAATCGGGTAAGTTATCGGATGAAAAATGCACGAATCCAGGCTTTGTGTGATGCACTTCAACAGGTCATTCCGGCATCGAATGAGATTTCTGCGGGAAGCTTTCGGGGATGAAGTACTGCGTTGGAAACATAGATGAGAAACATACAAAGCAGTAGAAAAGTAAGAGTAAGAGACACAACAAAGAAACAAATCGGCCATGAATAGGCAGGCACTACAGGGGATAAGGAGGTTGTACGTATGAAAATTGTACTTGCACGGGAGTTTGATCTGAAGCGGGAAGTGGAGTATGGCACGCCGGAGCAAAATGAGACGGTACGGCGCATTGTCAGCGACATTCGCCGTGAGGGTGATGCGGCCCTGCTGCGTTACACAGAGCAGCTGGACCGCACAAAGCTGACGGCCGCGGATTTGCGCGTGCCGCAGGAAGAGCTGCAGGCGGCTTATGCAGCCGTGGAGCCATCCTTTGTGACGGCGATTCGGCAAGCCGCCGCCAACATTCGTGCGTTTCACGAGAAACAGAAACGCAACTCGTGGATGGATTGGCAGCCGGACGGCAGCCTGCTGGGCCAGGTCATCCGACCGCTGAAGCGAGTCGGGGTCTATGTACCTGGCGGCAAAGCAGCATATCCATCGTCTGTGCTGATGAATGTGATTCCGGCACAGGTGGCAGGTGTGCCGGAGATTGTTCTTGTGACGCCGCCGTCAACGAACGGTGGCGAAGGTATAAACCCGTACATTCTCGTTGCTGCTGCGGAAGCAGGCGTGAGCGAGATGTACCGGGTTGGCGGCGCTCAAGCTATCGCCGCCTTGGCTTACGGCACGGAGAGTATTGCACCGGTCGACAAGATCTGTGGACCGGGCAATATTTACGTGGCGCTCGCGAAGCGCGAGGTGTACGGTGCGGTCGATATCGACAGTATCGCCGGGCCGAGTGAAATTGTGGTGCTCGCCGATGATACGGCGAATCCGGTGTATGTCGCCGCCGACCTGTTGTCGCAGGCGGAACATGACGAGATGGCATCGGCCATTCTCGTCACGAATTCGGCCACGCTGGCGGAAGCCGTGCAGGGCGAAGTGCAGCGGCAGCTTGAAGTGCTGCCGCGGCGGGATATCGCTGCTTCATCCGTGGAGCAGTATGGCGCTATTATTGTGGTTGATTCCATCGATGAGGGAATCGACGTGGTGAACCGGCTTGCACCGGAGCATCTGGAGATCATGGTGCAGGAGCCGATGGCTTATGCTGGCCGGATCGAAAATGCCGGTGCGATCTTCCTCGGCCCGTACAGCTCGGAGCCGGTAGGGGATTATTTTGCAGGACCCAATCACATTATACCGACCAATGGCACTGCGCGATTCAGTTCGCCAGTGGACGTGGATGATTTTATCAAGAAATCGAGTCTGATTTATTATAGTAAAGAAGCGCTGCTGAAGAACGGAGCGGCTATTATAGAGTTGGCCCGCCATGAGGGTCTTGAAGGGCATGCCCGTGCAATTGCTGTACGGTTAGAACAGGAAGGAAAGGCGGAATCGGACAATGGATAAGCAAAATAATGGTGTGGAACTTGAAACCAAAGGTGCAGTGCGCCAAGCAGAGGTTGACCGCAAAACAAATGAGACCAATATTCAATTGGCCTTTAATGTAGATGGAACAGGACAATCCACGATTGAAACGGATGTACCTTTCCTGAACCATATGCTGGATCTGTTCACGAAGCACGGACAATTCGACCTGAACGTGCAGGCCCGTGGAGATATTGATATCGACGATCATCACACGGTTGAAGACATCGGAATCTGTCTGGGACAGACGTTACGAGAAGCGTTGGGTGACAAACGCGGAATTAAGCGTTACGCCAGTGTTTTTGTACCAATGGACGAGGCACTCGCTCAGGTCATTATTGATGTGAGCAACCGGCCTCACTTTGAATATCGTGCAGAATACCCTTCCCAACAGGTAGGCAGTTTCTCCACGGAACTGGTACATGAATTCCTGTGGAAATTGGCGCTGGAAGCTCGGATTACGTTACATGTCATTGTGCACTATGGTCAGAACACCCACCACATGATTGAAGCGATCTTTAAAGCATTGGGACGTGCACTGGATGAAGCAACGATGATTGATCCACGTGTAACAGGTGTGCCTTCCACGAAGGGAGTGCTGTAGACGATGGCGATTGCAATTGTCGATTACGGTATGGGTAACCTGCACAGCGTCGGCAAAGCGGTCGAACGTCTTGGCTACGAAGCGCTGGTCACGGGTGACCGGGAAGAGATTCTTGGCGCAGATGGTGTCATTCTGCCAGGCGTAGGTGCTTTTGGTGATGCGATGGTTCATCTGCGGGAGAGTGGATTGGATACGGTGGTGAAGGAAGCCGCTGCCGGGTCCAAGCCACTGCTCGGTATCTGTCTGGGCATGCAATTGTTGTTCAGCTCAAGTGAAGAGCATGGCGAGCATGAAGGACTGGATATTTTGCCAGGTAAAGTGGTGCGATTCGCACCAGGAGAGCTGAAGGTTCCTCATATGGGATGGAACCGTTTGGAATTCCTGCACGCGGAAAATCCGCTATTTAAGGGGCTTGAGGCAGGTCACGTCTATTTTGTCCATTCCTATCATGCGCTTACTGAAAACAGGGACGATCTGCTGGCAGTAACGGATTATGGACATCCGGTGACAGCCATTGTAGGCAGAGGATCCAACTTCGGCATGCAATTCCACCCGGAGAAAAGTGGAGAGCTTGGTATGAAGCTGCTCGGCAACTTTTTGGCTCTGACAGGATCACCTGTACAAAGGTAAAATATCATCTCTTCTTAACTATAGAAAGCGTACAAATCTAATTCATATTCAGGAGGCCTTGTATGTCATCTTTTATCCTATATCCGGCGATTGATATCCGGGACGGCAAATGTGTAAGACTGGTGCAGGGAGATTATAATCAGGAGACCGTGTATAACGATGACCCGGTTCAAGTGGCTCTATCCTGGGAGAAGCAAGGCGGTACATACGTTCATCTGGTGGATCTGGATGGTGCGAAAGCAGGGCGCCCTGTTAACGATGAGCTGATCGGGCGGATTGCCTCGGCTGTGAACGTACCTGTTCAGGTGGGCGGCGGACTTCGTACGGTAGCTGATGTAGAACGTTTGCTGGGTCTGGGTGTTAGCCGGCTGATCATTGGAACAGCAGCGATTGAGGATCGTGCATTTACAGAGGAAGTACTGGGACGTTACGGTGACAAAGTGGCAATTGGCATCGACGCTCGTAATGGTTACGTGGCAACCCGCGGATGGCTTGAAACATCGGAAGTACAAGCAGAGGTACTCGCGAAGGAATTGGCGGCATATGGGGCAGAAACGTTTATCTTTACGGATATTTCCCGTGATGGCATGATGCAGGGTCCTAATGTGGAAGCGATTGTATCTCTAGCCAAGACAAGCGGACGGACGGTTATTGCTTCCGGCGGTGTGAGTGTAATGGATGATCTGCTTCGTCTGAGTCGCCACGCGGATGATGGTGTTGGTGGAGCAATCGTGGGTAAAGCACTGTATACGGGAAGCATCGATCTGTCTGAAGCAGTACGTGCGGTAAATAAGTAAGAGATATTCGGATAGAGAGGAAGAGGTAACATGCTGGCAAAAAGAATCATCCCCTGTCTGGACGTGAAGGACGGACGGGTCGTCAAAGGCGTCAACTTCGTTAATCTCCGCGATGCGGGTGATCCGGTAGAGCTGGCGGCACTATATGACCGCGAGGGCGCGGATGAATTGGTGTTTCTCGATATCTCCGCTTCAGTGGAAGGCCGCGAAACGATGGAAGAAGTCGTGCGGCAGACAGCGGGCGAGATTGCAATTCCCTTTACAGTAGGCGGTGGCATCTCCAAGGTAGAGGACATGAAGCGGATTCTCCGTGCGGGAGCGGATAAAATTGCAGTGAATACAGCCGCGGTACTTAATCCGCAGTTGATTGCCGATGGTGCACGTCGCTTTGGCTCGCAGTGTATCGTGGTAGCGATCGATGCCAAGTATAACGAAGCTTGGGGCGAGTGGGAAGTCTATACCCATGGTGGACGGAAACCCTCCGGGATCAAGGCACTGGAATGGGTTAAAAAGGCTGAGAGCTTGGGCGCGGGGGAGATTCTTCTCACCAGTATGGACGCGGACGGAACAAAAGACGGCTTTGATCTGAAGCTGACGGCAGCGGTATCCGAATCTGTGCGTATTCCAGTCATCGCATCGGGCGGTGCGGGCAAGGAATCTCATTTCTATGATGTATTTACCACAGGCAAAGCGGACGCAGGGCTGGCCGCAACGATTTTCCATTACAAAGAAATCGCCGTACCGGCGTTAAAACAACATTTGAGAGAACAAGGGGTGGAGATCCGTGACTAAAGTGAGCGATGAAATCAAGGAACAGCTATCCTTGGAGCAGGTTGTGGAACACATTCGTTGGAGTGACGGATTGGTTCCTGCCATTGTGCAGGATATGGATACTCGGGAAGTCTTAATGATGGCTTATATGAATCGCGAATCTCTGAAGTTGTCGCTAGAATCCGGTGAGACGTGGTTCTGGTCACGCTCGCGTCAGGAGTTGTGGCATAAAGGGGCAACATCTGGCAACGTGCAGACGATTACTTCCCTAAAATATGATTGTGACGGTGATACCTTGTTGGTTGAGGTGAAACCGAACGGTCCGGCTTGCCATACAGGGGCGGTAACTTGTTTCCATAATGAAATCATTGGTTTGCCAGAGAAATCGGCAGACAAGGCTTCGGATGAAGCGGGTGCGGCATCTGCTTCTGCAAGTTCCGGTTCCGAAAGTCGCTTTGAGGTATTGGCTGAACTGGAATCCGTTATTGCAGAGCGTGAACGTGAGCGTCCTGAGGGTGCATATACAACGTATCTCTTTGATAAAGGTGTAGACAAAATACTGAAAAAAATCGGTGAAGAAGCGTCCGAGACAATCATCGCCGCCAAAAATAAAGATAATGACGAGCTTCGTCTGGAAGTCAGTGACCTGATGTATCACCTGCTCGTCCTGTTACAAGAGCGCAAGCTGCCGCTGGACGACATTATGTCAGAGCTGAGCCGCCGTCATGAACGGCCTCGCCGCGATTAGGAGGCGAGTTTCGTGCGTATAGACTATCATACACACCATGAGCGGTGTGGACATGCCGTTGGCAAACTGGAAGAGTACGTGCAGCGTGGTGTGGAGATCGGACTCTCCCAGATTGGATTGTCCGATCACATGCCATTGTTGCATGTCGATCCGGCTCAATATTATCCGGAAATGGCGATGCCTATGGATGAACTGCCGCGTTACGTGGAGGAGTGTTTCTCCCTGAAAGAACGTTACCGCGGGCAGATTGACGTACGTGTTGGTCTGGAAGGTGACTATATTGAAGGCTGGGAAACAGAGATCCGTGCAATCATTGAGCGTTATCCATGGGATTATGTGATTGGCTCTGTTCATTTCCTCGGGGAATGGGACATTACGGATTTCCGCCAGACCCATCACTGGGAGGGCAAAGACATCCTTGAGGTATATCGTCAGTACTACGATGCCGTAAGCAAAGCAGCCGCCACGGGCATGTACGATATTATGGGTCATACGGATGTCATTAAACGGTTTGGTTTTGTTCCTTCAACAGAGCAGACAGAAGAACGTATCTCACTGGAGAACGCAGCGCTGCAGGCTATTGCCAAAAGTGGCTGCGCCATGGAGCTGAATGCCTCCGGGTTATCGAAGCCTTGTGCCGAGATGTTCCCTAGTCGCAGAATGCTGACGGAAGCCATTCGCTTGGGTATTCCATTAACCATGGGCTCTGATGCACATGACCCAATGAAGCTGGGCGATTATTTGCCTGAAGCTGAAGCACTTTTACATGAGTTGGGCTGTACGGAAGTCGCTGTTTTCGAAGGCCGTCATCGCTCGTTCATTCCTTTAAATGTATAAGCCATTAGAGTATAATGAGGGTAGGAAATAACCTTTTAGAGGTAGTTCAAAAAGTCCGCCTTTGATTACGAAGGATGCCTAATGGCATCTTCAGCATCGAAGCTGGAATTCAGCCGAAATGTCCGTTGCTCACGTAGTTTTGCCTACGCTCCGCTACTCCATTTCTAGCTTTATCCCATCTTCTCGGTACTGAAATCCGGTCTTTTTGAACAATCGCTTTTAGATAAGGGATTATATAGGGATTTCAACCCTCGGGAGGGCATTATGCAGCATTCGTTACGTATTTTTTCCGGTTCATCGAACCCTAAGCTGGCAGAACAGGTATGTGACAAGCTGGGTGTACAACTGGGCAAGATCAAGCTGTCCAGGTTCAAGAGCGGAGAAATATACGTTCATTATGAAGAAACGATCCGTAATTGTGATGTGTTTCTGGTACAGTCGTTGTCTCATCCGATCAATGAGCTGTTTGTCGAGTTGCTTGTGATGATTGATGCCGCAAAGAGGGCTTCCGCACGCACTGTGAACATCATTGTTCCTTATTATGGTTATGCTCGTCAAGAGCGTAAATCCGCTCCACGGGAACCAATCTCGGCCAAGATGGTAGCAGATGTATTAACGACAGCTGGCGCCAATCGAGTAGTAACAATCGATTTGCACGCAGCGGCCATTCAGGGATTCTTCAACATTCCGGTTGACCATATGACATCACTGGATCTAATTAGTGATTATTTGTTAAGCAAAGGAATTGAGAACCCTGTTGTAGTCTCCCCTGATGCGGGACGAGCATCGATGGCAGAGAAGCTGGCGAACCGTCTGGATTCTCCATTTGCCATTATGATCAAGAAACGTCCAAGCCATAATGAATCGGTGATTACCCATGTCATTGGTGATGTAGAAGGGCGGACACCTATTATTATTGAGGATCTGATCGACACCGGAACAACCATTCTGAATGTTTTGGAAGGGTTGAAGGAACGTGGCTCCAAAAATGTATATGTATGTGCAACACACGGATTGTTCTCCGATGGGGCAGTGAGTAAATTGAATCACCCGTCAATTGAAGAGGTGGTCGTTACGGACTCGATCGCACTGCCAGATGACCACCCCGAATGCTTCAAAGTGTTACCTGTTGCACCAATGCTGGCCCGCGCCGTACGCATTATTGTGGATGGTGGCTCTATGGCCACATTGTTTAAAGATTCTGGCATTTAGAGCATCGAGGATATAACGGTGTGCTGCCAGATGAACTGTCCCGTGTCTGAGTTGTTGTCTGCTCAGCACGGTTTTTTTTGTTTTGGCTCTTTGAATTCAATTCTTGCTTTGCTGCTCAGAGGCTTGTGCTATAATAACATAAAATCAGTTATGATAGCGTTATCATATAGTATTCAGCCTCTAAGGCGAGATGGATGCTGAACAGTAGAACCACGGCTGAGAACATTGGCATCGTGGAGTGAGGAGTGGGGTCTATTGTCTCGTAATTGGTACTACCGGTTATTGTTTTCGTATTTCCCAATTTTTTTTCTTACGGTGACCATACTCATTTTCATCGCGTTTGTATTCATCAATGACATCTCTAAAGAAGAAACAAAAAAAGCAGACCGGATCTCCTCCAGTTATATGATCGACACAGTGGATCGCACAATCAGGGATATTGAACTATCCATTCTGGAGACGGTACAGAGTCAGCAGGCATACAAACTCTATTTTAATAACACAAACCTAACTAGCTCGGACACGGTGTATGCAATTGCGCAGAATTTACGTGAGCTATCCAATTCGTCCTCATGGATTCAGTCCATCTATCTATATGACAAGCGAAATGAACATGTTCTGACTGTAAGTGGTTCCAAAGAAGCAGAAAGTTACTCGGATAACGCATGGATTGATCAAATGGTTAACGGGTCTATAGGTTCGGGCTGGCAGCCGGTTCGGGAATTTGATGCGGATTCTGTCCAACGTACTCCTATTCGCGTATTAACCGTGAACAAGGACATGCCTTTGCCTTTTGGCTCGCAGGGCACATTGGTCATTAATATCAAGATGAGCAGCATTGAACAGAGTGTAGATAGTATGGTTAATGGTCAGCTCTCATTCCTGACGATTACGGATCGGGACGGTAAGGTTGTGTATAATGCACACTCGGACCAAGAGGGCTCGATAGACGGTCAGGAACTGAATAGGCTATCGCTAGAAAGACTGGGCTGGACAATATCCAGTGGAATTAAGGCCGGCAACTTATTTGGCTGGGTATCTGTTATATCTTATGTATGGGTAATCATTGCTATTGTGACTGTTATCTGTGCAATTGTATATATCGTGTACATTACTCGCCGTAACTATAAACCCATTCAGATCATCATGAACCGTATTGAGTCTCATCAGATTCGGGCGTTTGAACACTCAGGTGCTCGCACGGATGAGATGAAGATGATTGACGGTGTGCTTGAGAATCTGATTAATCATATGATGGATTATGACAAAAAAAGCAGGGAAAATGTACTCATGCAGCGCAGCAAGTTGTTCAATGCCCTGTTGCATGGTGAACACATGGAAAATGCAGCAGAGCAATTAAAAGAGCTCTCACCACTGAATGAAGTGCGTGACTCGTCGCGTTTTGTCGTTGTTGTTGGAGAGATTAACCGTTATGAGAAGGGATTTCAGGAGAGATACACGAGAGGCGAACAAAATACGCTGAAGTTTGCCTTGATGAACGTTTTGCAAGAGCTGTCACGTAATACGGGAGTCCAATGCTGGACGGAATGGATTAGTGTAGATCGAATTGCAATCCTTTTTGTGTTCAAAGAACAGAATGATAACAACATGGATATGTCTGGGCAGATTCTTGTTGTAGCTGAGGAATGCAAATCTTGGGTAGAACAAAATCTACGCATTTCCTTAAGCTTTGGCATTGGACCTATCGCTCAGGGAATCGGTACAATACGAGATTCCTATGCAGCTGCAGAAGCGGTAATGCAGCGTAAACTGTTGATGAATGGAGATGTCGGCCAAGCCGACTGCGGTGAAACACAGCATCCTTTGCTGGATACCTATACCTATCTGCAGATGATTGCGGACTTTGTTAAGCGATTCCGGATGTCGAGTGGACAGTGGCGGGAACAGTTGGAGGAGATCTTTACGGCATTTGAACAGAACAAACTGCCGGATGATGAGATTCGTTCTCTGATTCAGGCCATGTTACAGATGCTTAGCCGAGAAGTGGCCATGATGTCGGAAGGACTCCAGGAAGAGCTGTCCGAAGAAAACATCAACAGATGGTTGAGTGCTGTGGAAGAGGCAGTGACGCTTACCGATGTGAAAAGTCTTTTGTTTGATGGTCTGACGGACTTGTTCAGAACGTATGTAGCGGTAACGGAAACCAAGAGTTACAAAGCCATGGTTAATGAAATGAAAAATTATATCGAAGAACAGTTTGCAAATCCTGATCTTTCATTGAAACATCTGAGCGATCGATTCCAGATTACGGGCAAACATGCGAGTTATTTGTTCAAGACAGAATTCAACATGAAGTTTGTTGATTTTGTTACAGAGCTGCGCATGAAGGAGACGGAGCAGCTTCTGCTCAATACCGATTACTCTTTGCAGGATATTGCCCTGAAGGTTGGGTATGCAAATGGAATTACGTTGGGACGTGTATTTAAGCGGGTAACGGGTATTACACCAGGAGATTATCGTCGTTTGAAACGTGAACATCGAGAACCCGAAGAGTAACGCAAAAGTGAACATATTCTGAGAATTGTACATCAGGATAACACAGGGTGAATTTCATGCAGTCACTTTCCACTTAGGAGAGAGGTTTGCAGAGGTTCGCCCTGTTTTCGTTGAACAGTTCTCTGCTGCCCGAGATCGGATGCAACTGTTTTCGCAGGATAGCAAGCTAATATTCCTGTTTTTTTCCCGTTTACGAATATAGGCAGTGTGTGAAAATGGTTTATCCGACTTGGGACAGGCATTTCCAGGTCGTGAGGCGTTGAGAGCAATTACAGCCTAGAGCGGCACAGCTTCGGGAAAATAATCAGTCTGAGAAAATGGGCTTAATGCATAAACTAAATTCCGTTTGTAAGCGCTTCCGAAATTGGTTTATTGCTAGAGTTCGGAAAGATGTGGAATACTCGGAGCAAGCCTTAACATTCACGCAAAGTAAAAGGGGATGACAAAATGATTGGAAAAGCAACCAAGGGGAGTAAGAAGAAATGGATGGGTCTGGCACTTACGATGGTAATGGGAGTGTCCTTACTTGCAGGGTGCTCGTCTGCATCAGAAAAAGAATCAGCAGAAGGCGGGGCAACAACTAATGGTGAGCGTGTTACTTTGAAAGTGGAGGTTTTCGATCGTGGTAACAGTCCTTCTCCACATACGATCACGAACAACTATTTAACTAAATTTGTTCAAGAGAAATTCGGCGATCCGAATAACATTGATGTGCAATTCGTACCTGTTCAACGTTCAGAAGAAACAACCAAGCTCAACGTGTTAATGGCCAGCCCAAGCGACGTTCCAGATATTGTGTTTGTATACGACTCCAGTGTGTTCTACCGTTATGCTCAGCAAGGTGGTCTAACTGAAGTAGGTGAACTGCTTAATGAACATGCACCTAACTTAAAAGAATATCTCGGCGAAGACCTGTTGAGATTCGGTCAGCTTGAAGGTCAGCAATTCGCTATTCCGGGTAAACGTGCCATTACTTCCCGCTACAATTCTTATATTCGTCAGGATTGGCTAGACAAAGTCGGCATGAAGGCTCCAACGACAACGGATGAGCTGTACGAAACGCTGAAAGCATTCAAAGAGAAAGATCCGGGCAATCTGGGCAGCAAAAACATCCCAATGGGTATGGCACTTGCCCCAGCGCAGTACGAAACATTGATTTACTCCTTTATCAAACCCGTACAAGATGGGCTTACGTACAGTCAGCGTTACGAACTACCATTGCATGATGGCTTCAAAGATGCGATGCAGTTCCTTAACAAACTTTACAATGAAGGTCTGATCAGCAAAGACTTCAGTCTGGATGAAGAAAAAACGCAATTGGTCAAAGACTTCCAGAACGGTAATATTGGCTACATGTCTGAGGACGTAGGTCAGATTCTGTATGCAGATGGTATGCTTGATAATTTGCAAAAGAATGTACCGGATAGCAAAGTTGTAGCAGTTGACGCTTACACCAATTCGAATGTGGACAACAAACACATCAAATCACGTTATGGCAGCAATGGTATGTACATCATGATTCCGAAAAGCAGCAAACGTTCGGTTGAAGCAGTGAAATACCTAGACTGGATGGCTTCTGGAACGAACTTGCTGGAGATGAACACCGGTGTCGAAGGTGAAAATTACGATATGGTTGATGGTGTTCCAGTTGTTAAAGATGATGCACCACAGGATGTCAAAGATCGTATCTACAACGGTGGTGACATGGCCATTATTGCCAACGGTAAAGTTGTTGGAGATCAGGCAGCCAATGAAGCCGCATGGATTGCAGGCTTCCCAGAGCGTAACCAAGAGCTGATGAGACAGTCCATTGATATCGCTAATACGGATACGATTGGCCCGGTTATCTTCAGCAAACCAATTGAATCAGAATCTAAATATGGTACAGCGCTAAATGATAAGTTGAAAGTGCTTATTGTGAAAACTGCGATGGCTAAACCGGCAGACTTCGAAGCTGTATATGAAAAAGAAATGAATGATTTCATGTCACTCGGTGGAACAGAACTGAAGAAAGAACTTGAAGCAGCACTTCAGTAAGCGTTAAACAGATTCATCTTGTGATTACTAAATCAATATGTAATTTACCGCATAACTTTGGAAGGAACGTGTGCCGCCAGTATGGCGG
>NZ_JBHFJH010000012.1:0-53950 GCF_057334655.1 Paenibacillus sp. AGC31 | reverse complement strand
GGCGCCACAGCCGTTTCTCTGTTGATAGGAGGAAACCGACTTGACCATCACATACTTGAAAAGGTATTGGCAATTATATGCGCTCATCTCACTGCCTCTGATCTACTTCTTGATCTTTCGTTACGGCCCAATGTACGGGGTTCAGATCGCTTTTAAGGATTTCAACTTGTTTCAGGGCATCAACGGGAGTGAGTGGATCGGTTTCGATGCTTTCCGTGAAGTATTTGGAATGAGGGACTTCTACACCACATTGCGAAACACCTTTATGCTAAATTTCCTCGACCTGCTTGTTTCGTTCCCTGCTCCAATTTTATTGGCCATCATGCTCTATGAAGTTCGATTCAAATGGTTCAAAAAAATATCGCAAACGATTCTGTACATTCCTCACTTTATCTCCTGGGTTATCATCGGGGGAATTGTATACCAATTGTTCGGTAATCAATCCGGTATGGTTAACGGTGTACTGGAGAGTATGGGCTTTAATTCGATACCATTTTTGACAGAGAAAAATCCATGGCTTGTGACGTACCTATTCACAGGTGTCTGGCAAAGTGCAGGGTGGGGAACCATTCTATATCTGGCCGCATTAACCGGCGTCAACAAGGAATTGTTTGAAGCAGCTGAGATCGATGGAGCATCGCGGCTGAAGAGAATCTGGCACATAACGCTGCCAAGTATCAAACCAACCATCGTGACCTTGCTCATTCTTAATCTCGGACATATGGTCAGCATTGGCTTTGATCGACCTTATATTATCGGTAACACAGCGGTACGTGAATATTCTGATGTACTTAGTACCTTTGTATACAGGGTCGGCCTTGAATCAGGACAATACACGCTTGCAACTGTCGTAGGACTATTCCAGGCTGTTGTAGGGCTAATCTTTGTACTTGGCTCTAACTATATTTCAAAAAAGGCAACCGGCGAAGGCATCTTATAAGTTATCAAAGCATGAAAGATACGCCAATCGGCTTGTATGTATAGACCATCAGTAAAGGAGCTGTGCGCATATGAGTGAACGCACCTCAAATCGGATTTTTGATATCGTTAATATCTCCTTTATCAGTTTGTTTGTTATATTCTGTCTGGCTCCATTTTTACACACCATTGCGATATCTCTAAGTTCTAACCGGGCTATTACTTCGGGAGAAGTGACCATTTTTCCTAAAGAATTTAACTGGGATGCGTATATTCAAGTATTCTCTGATCAATCTATGCTCTACTCATTGGGCTTTACGTCTGTGTTGACAGTGGCTACTACAGTGTTGTGTATGTTATTCACACTTGCTGCTGCATACCCGCTAACCAAGAAAAAATTAAAAGGGCGCAAGCTCTTTATGTATGTCATCATCATTACGATGTTTTTCAGTGGCGGGATGATCCCCGAGTATTTGCTCATTCGTGATCTAAACATGCTCAATTCAGTCTGGGCACTGATCTTGCCAGGACTGGTTAGTCCATTTAACCTCATTATCCTGATCTCATTTTTCAGAGGCATTCCTGAAAGTCTGGAAGAATCAGCAGAAATTGACGGCAGCTCGCATGTACACACGCTATTCAAAATCATACTGCCATTATCCATGCCTGTACTTGCCACATTAGCGCTATTCTATGCGGTTGGTCGCTGGAATGGATTCCAAGATTCACTTTTGTATATTAATGATCCAAAGTTGTATCCACTACAACTGAAGCTCTTCCAAATGGTTCAAAACAATATGGTGAGTGAGCTTACATTAATGGAAGGTGCTAACCGCACACCACTGACTCCGGAAAGTCTCAAGGCAGCAACAGTGGTATTCGCAACTGTACCGATTCTACTCGTCTATCCGTGGCTGCAAAAGTATTTTGTCAGTGGTGCGATGCTTGGCGCGGTAAAAGGTTGAGTTAAGGCTGGTGCAAGAGTTATAGCCATTTCGCCAGAGGGAAGGAGAAGGAAAACAGATGCAGCACATAGATAAGGGTATATATTCGTTCTCCACATGCTGGAATATCCGAAAACATGATGTCGGGGAAGCCATGATTCGGGAGATTGCCGAACTTGGCTTTCGCCAGGTCGAACTCAACTATAACGTAACGAAGGAAATGCTCACGACGATTGAGCCCATGATTGAACGCGGAGACATCGGTATCTCCAGTGTCCATAATACGTTTCCACATGACCCTGATCCCGATTATGGTACGGATTCAGTCCTGCTTGGATTCAAGGATGAGGTTAAACGTCAGCGCGCAATAGAGTTACTTGTTGAGTCGGCAGAATGTGCCCATCGTTATGGTGCTAAAGCTGTAGTCGTACACCCTGGGGAAGTACCTTTTCCTGAGGATATCAGCAAAGATCTTGGAAAGCTCTATCACGAGGAAGGTCCGGATTCCCCGAAGTATCAAAGCAAATGGGCAGAACTGATGGAACGGCGGGAGGCACTCAGCTCTGATTATGTACAAAAGATTATTGTTAGCCTGGATGAGGTCTGTAATCGAGCTGCAGCCAAAGGTCTGGATGTTCGTTTCGGAATCGAGACAAGATCCAGACCACAACAGATTCCTACCCTGGCCGAAGCGAAGACCATCATCACGGCCCTTAAAGGGGCTCCAGTTGGTATCTGGTACGATACCGGTCATGCCATCATGATGGATCGACTGGGCCTCTATGACAGTGTAGGGGAAATGCAGGGCCTGATGGATGATATCGTTGGTGTTCATATTCATGAGACACTGGGTCTCTCTGACCACTGGTGCCCTTATGTACACAGTAAGGACATGAATTTCTATGATGCCTATCTGCCTATGATTCGCCGGGCACAGGTGAAGGTATACGAGTTAAAGTCTGCCTGTAAGCCAGAAGAGATCCACGAGAGTCATGACTTGCTTATGAAGAAGCTTGGATTGGCAGAGTAGCAGAATAGGAGCCGTGAAGTTAGGAACATTCTGCGTGTTAAAAACGTGTGTTGAACGGCGGTTTTCTCGGTGATGAAAATCACATGAAGTTTGGTGAAACAAGAACGGAATTCTAGCGACTTTTGTAAAAATATGATAAATACAGACGAGAAAAAATGAACTCACGTTACGGGCGGTATGGGAAGCAGCTCCCGGTCTGAATCGAAGAGCTGAAGCAACATACTTTGCACATCGGGAGAATGCATTGGTATGGAGGGACTGCACATGTACAAACAACTGGTGGACAGTAATGACAGAGCGGTAGAAAGAGGCATAACCCGGCAAATGCTTGATCCGGAAAGCCGTTACTATGGAGGGACAATTGATCCCTTCACAGGTGTTGCCTGGGTCAACCATACGACAGGAACGCCCACGGATATGTGTTACTGGGGAGCTGCGATCTCCAATCCGGACTCCGTCTATTACCGGGATGAGGCATTGTTAAATCGACTGCTGTTAGCTACGGAATATGTACTTCGCTTCCAGCATGAAGACGGCTCAATATCACCTGGCTGGACCAATTACCATTCCCCTCCGGATACTGCATTTGTCGTTGTAGGGTATTCGCAGTTGTATCAGCTTCTTCTGCAACAGGAATGGGAGCCGCTGCAACCTGTATTGGACAATATGAGGCTGTTTCTGGAACGGACAATCCCAACCATGCTAACGGGAGGCTGTCATACGCCAAATCATCGCTGGGTGCTATGCGCGGCGCTTGGTTTCCTGCATGAACTATTTGATCTGGAGGAAGCTGTGCAGCGCGCAGAGCAGTGGATGGATGAAGGCATGGATATTACACCCGATGGAGAGTGGACGGAGCGGAGCAATGGGATATACAGCGCTGTTAGCGACATCATGTTAATTCATGCAGCGCGTCTGCTCAATCGTCCTGAACTGCTTGAACCGGTGAGGCTCAATCTTCGCATGATGGTGTACCTTGTGCATCCTACAGGTGAGATTGTTACGGACTATTCAGGTCGACAGGATCTGGGCAGTGTTCATGATCTGTCACCTTACTATCTGCCGTATGCCATTCTGGCGCGGTTGGACGGTGATCCACTCTTTGCTGGCATGGCAGCCTGGGCGGGAGATACATTAACAGATCCGGGAGTTTGCTCAGTGAATACGCTCATTCGGTTGATGCTTGAGCCTGAGCTTCAGCAGACAATTGAGGCACCTGATGCATTACCGGAACAGTATGAGGTCATGCTGAATGAACATTTTCTCCGGGGAGAATATCTGGAGCAGATGGATTTAATAGGACATCACGGACGTATCTCTCACAGTCGGATGCATACGGATTTTGGTGCTCCGGTAGCTCGAATTCGGGATGGCGCTACTAGTGTGACTGTGATGACAGAAGTTCCTTCTTTCTTCGCACTTCGTCATGGCAAGGTGCGCCTGCTGGCTGTGCAACTGGCTTCTTACTTTAATCCAGGGTATGTACCTATGCAGCAAATGACGAGGTTGTCCGAAGGGTATCGACTAACTGGTGAGCAGAAAAAAGGTTACTACGGCCCAATCCCTGCAAACCTGCTGCCAGAATCGGCTGCATCAGCCATCAGTCCATGGTACTTGTTACCTCATCAGAGTCGTCAGCTTACTCATGAGCAGACCTTCCGTGTAGGAGCAGAATTACTGCCAACTGAAAACGGATGGAGCATGCATCTATCTGGACAGGAACCGGCGGACATCATGATGCAGTTATCCTTTGTATTCGGAAGCGAAGGTGAGCTGATCTGTGAAGACTCGATTGAAACGAGTGAGGGTCATTATTTGTGGAAAGGCGGTACATTACGCTATACCTGCGGAGAAGACTGGCTGGAGATCACCGGGGGCGAACTGGGTCATCTGGCGGCAACGGTACGTGAGGCAAAACTGCCGGACAAATGCAAGGTTGTGCTGGTCAATTTCATGACGCCTTTTTATAAGACCCTTCATATTTCACTTTCACCTTCGATGGCGTTGAAAAATTAAAGCGATTGATACTCTATTCTTCGGATGTTAACAAAGTCTATCGTTTTAGTTGATCTAATGCAGTTTCAATTGATGTAGTTACCTGAGTATTATCTGTTTACAAAAAATAAAGATGGCATTTCATCCGTGTATGATGGAATGTCGTCTTTATTTGCATTTTTTTCATAAACGACATGAAACTACATATTGAGAAGTGGGCCTTAAGATGTGGTATACTGAAGAGTATGAATGAAATGCAAAGAGGAGGTGCCTTGGAAGATGAAGGGCAAGCTAGTGCGGGCTGAGGGACACCTTGCCAATATTATACCGATTCACTTGGATGCTTCTTTCTTCTTTGAAAGAGCTGTCCGCTCGCTGGACCGAAATCATGTCGACAAGGCATTAAAATATTTTCGCAAAGCTGTTGAATACGAACCGGAAAATCCGGTAAATCATTGCAATATGGCGGGTATATTATCGGAGAAGGGGGATTACGAAGCCTCCAATGCCATTCTGGCTAACGTGCTGGAAGTGGTAGATCCGTCAATGACGGAATGCTATTTTTATATGGCGAACAATTATGCAAATATGGATCGGTTTGAGGAAGCCGAGCAAGCACTTGTTACCTATCTGGAGGAGGACACCCAAGGTCAGTTCATGACGGAAGCCGAAGAGATGATGGAGCTTCTGTACTATGAGCTGGATCGTCCGACCAAACTGAATCGAATCAAATCACGCAAAGGTGTAGTGGAGCACGATCAGGCACGGGAACTGCTGGAAGAAGGGAAATTTGCACAGGCTGCTGAATTGCTCGAAGGCATGTCTTCTGATTATCCTGATTACTTGGCTGCCCGTAACAATCTGGCACTCGCCTACTATTATATGGGCCTGTTTCCCAAAGCAAAAGAGACCATTGCCGAAGTGCTTGAACAGGAACCAGGTAATCTGCATGCACTCTGTAATCTGGCCATTTTCCATCAAAATGAGAACCGGGCTGATCAAGTGCTGCTTCTGATCAAAAAATTGCGGGTCATCGTGCCATTTCAGCACGAACAAGTCTACAAACTGGCGACAACAATGGGAATTCTGGGCCAACACGATACGGCTTATGTTCACTTCCGGCGTTTGCTCAAGGACGAAGAGACAGCTGCTGATCCGGCACTTGCTCACTATGCAGCCGTGGCGGCTTATAATACAGAACGGTACGATGCTGCTGAGCGTTTATGGCATCATGTGTCCAAGCTTGATCCGGGTTCCGAAGTATCCCGGTATTATCTGTCAGGTCTTAAGGCTGTAAGACAAGGCGAGCAAGAGCCAGAGAAGCTGAGTTATCACTATCATCTGCCATTTGATGAGCAGTTCAGACAGTGGGAGAACTATGGTAGTGGCATACCTGAAGAAATGAAAAATGATCCACTGATTCGCTCATCTTTCTTCTGGGCATTGCGTCATGGTGATCGGGCAACCAAGCTACAGGTAATTCATGCGCTTGGGATGATCGGTGACTATGAGGTGCAACAGGCTCTGCAATCCTTTATTGAAGAGCCAGGAGAAGAACAGGATCTGCTTGAGGCAGCACAAGCTGTACTGAACGGATTGAAATCGGCTGAACAAGAGGATCGGAATTCTCAGGTGGTTCGTCCCTTTTCTCCTGTAGCCTTGAAGTCTATTGGGAAGGTTCAATCCACTTCAGAGCAATCGGACAATGGATCAACCTCCCATTGGCAGGCTGTTGTTGATCGTGCGTTACAGATGTCTGAAGCCAAGGCTGAGTTGCAGCAAGAGATGGAACGGCTCTGGACGGATTATGTATCCCGGGTACATCCGGAGGTTCCAGGTACGAAGCAGATTGAGGGTTGGGCTGCAGGACTGGAATATTTGGCAGCGAAGAATCACAGACGGCCCGTTACCTATCAAAGCATTGCTGAGCGGTATGGGATATCGGCATCAACGGTTAGCAAGTATGCTAAACAGATTCATTCGGTTTGTAACAGCAAGCCACCACTTGTATAGAAAAAGTTCGCTTTAACTCGTTTTCAGAAAGACATCATCAGGTGAAGGATACAACAACCGGGAAAACGGGTAAACTTAACGAATGGGCCTCGTAAACGCCTGTAGGATATCATCTTGGCAAGTTCATCGCTAGTACAACACATTCTCACCTTAATTAAGGAGGCTGTATCTATATGTCTAAATACAGAACGATTGTGATCGGAACGGGACCTGCGGGTCTGACAGCAGCGATATATCTGGCTCGTGCTAATCTGAAACCACTGGTTATCGAAGGTCTTCAGCCGGGTGGTCAATTGACGACGACAACGGAAGTTGAGAATTTCCCCGGTTTCCCGCAAGGT
This sequence comes from Paenibacillus sp. AGC31, assembly GCF_057334655.1. NCBI lineage: Bacteria > Bacillati > Bacillota > Bacilli > Caryophanales > Paenibacillaceae > Paenibacillus > Paenibacillus sp. AGC31. The sequence continues at coordinate 46,709 of NZ_JBHFJH010000012.1, read as the reverse complement.
ATCATGGGTCCGGAACTGATGGACAACATGCGTAAGCAAGCTGAACGTTTTGGAGCAGAATTCAAAAACGGTTGGGTAGAAGAGGTTGATTTCAGCAAACCACCCTTCAAGGTAAAAGTTGGAGGAATTGGTGAACTGGAAGCTGAATCGATCATTATCTCCACAGGTGCTTCCGCTCGTTATCTCGGTATTCCGGGTGAGCAGGAAAATGTGGGACGTGGTGTAAGTACATGCGCGACATGTGACGGCTTCTTCTTCCGAGGCAAAAAAATCGTGGTCGTGGGCGGCGGAGACTCCGCGATGGAGGAGGCGAGTTTCCTGACTCGTTTTGCAACAGACGTGACATTGGTTCACCGCCGGGATGAATTGCGTGCATCCAAGATTATGCAGGATCGGGCTCGCAGCAATGAAAAGGTGAAGTGGGCGCTGAACCGTACTCCACTCGAGGTCGTACCAGAAGCTTTGGGTGTCAAAGGACTGAAGGTGCGCAACAACGAAACGGGGCAGGAAGAGTTGCTCGAAGCAGATGGTGTATTCGTTGCCATTGGTCACACACCGAATACAGGATTCCTTGGGAATGCGATCACTCTGGACGAACATGGCTATGTTGTCGTTAAACCGGGAACAACGGAGACCAATATTCCGGGTGTATTCGCCTGTGGTGATGTTCAAGATACGAAGTATCGTCAAGCTATTACAGCTGCAGGATCAGGATGTATGGCCGCGATGGATTGTGAGAAGTTCCTTGAAGGAAGCATTGTTCATGATTGGAGCGAAACGTTGGATAAATAAGCATTACATGCTTGAGGTTAGGCATATGTTAGGAATAAGAGACAACGGGAAGTCTCATGAATGAGAGAAGCCGGAAGGCTTCTCTTTTTTTGAAACTACAGTGGGCATGAGTTCGTATACATATAGGGCATATTAGCTGTGAGGTGAAGATTTTGGGGGAAATGATAAAAGATTGGTTACAGAATGCGACAGTGAGACGGTTTTTGATCTTGCTCTTGTTCTGTTTAATTTTGTTCAGTATGGGGAGTATGCTGCACATGATTCTGCTGTTGTTCCTGGTGACATATGTCATGAACAGGTTACAGCATTTCATTACAGGTGGTCTGAATCGATTGTTTCCGATCAATTATAAAGTTGTGGTCATTCTGCTCTATATGATCGTGATCGCAGTCATTGTGCTTGGCATATCCAGATATTCACCACGGATCGTGGATCAGGTCGTTCAGTTGACCAACGAGATTATGAAATTTCTGGATAGTGCAGACGGTGATAATTTTGCATCCAAAATTGCGGGTTATCTTCAATCCTTCGATATTAAAAATTACACCAATGATGCATTGAAATATATTTTCGCTTTGAGCAAATGGCTGGAGTTTATTCTGCTCGTCATCATTCTGAGTCTGTTCTTCTTGTTGCAGAAGCAGGAGATATCCAAGTTCACGTCCAAGTTCAAAACAAGTAAAATTGGATGGTTCTACAATGAAGTGGCTTATCTGGGAGACAAATTCGTGTCTTCTTTTGGTAAAGTCATTGAGGCACAGCTTCTTATTGCGGTGTTTAATACGGTGCTGACGATACTTGGCTTATGGATTCTGGGCTTCCCGTATCTGTTCGCTCTGACTATTCTGGTGTTCATGCTCAGTCTGGTTCCCGTTGCGGGAGTTATCATCTCACTTGTACCGCTCTGTCTGATCGGGTATCAGATGGGTGGACTGAAATTAAGCATTATTGTAATTATCATGATTATTGTTATTCATGCTTTGGAGACGTACTTCCTGAATCCAAAACTGATGGCACACAAGACCAAATTGCCAATGTTCTACACCTTTATCGTACTAATTCTGTCGCAACACTTCCTGGGGATCTGGGGACTGATCATTGGTATTCCGATCTTTGTCTTCCTGCTCGATATTCTGGATGTGAACAAGATGGAGAAGACAGAAGAGCCGGTACGTGTGGAAACGAAGTTATAACGCAGAAAAATCAACTGAGTTTAACCCCAATTCTACAACTTCAGAATTTTCATAAAAGTAAGGGTGCCTTCTATATGTAGAAGGCACTTTTTTGTTGGCAATACCGTCATTAGATAACTTTCTGCATGAGAATGACAGGTGGCGGGTGCATAAGACGAGTCACCACTATGAGGGGACGATGTTGATCTTTTATGAATGGAACGAGTGAAGATGCAATATCATGAGTTGAGGCTTCCTCTGTTATGGAGGAAGGAATAAAGCGTGCGTTTATAAATGAAGGTAATGAGGATGTATACGTATTCAAAAATGCTATGTGATGTGGTTCACAACCCTGGTGAAGCATGATGTATACAAGCTCTTATCGTCTTGACCCAGGCGTATCCTTCAATTATAGTTGGTACGTAGGACTTAAACTATTTTAGATAGATAAAGGTGGCTTGCAGCATGTCTGAGAAAATCTACGTTGGGGTCGATCTCGGCGGAACAGCAATCAAGGTCGGTATATGCGATGAACAAGGTCAGCTAATGCATACGTATGAAGGACCGACTGAAGTGGATAAGGGCGTAGACACGGTCATCGCCAACATCGAGAAGTATGTCCGACATATCGTAGCCGAATCACCGTACAGCTGGGAACAGCTTGAGGGTGTAGGTGCTGGAGTGGCCGGTTTCACGAATGTACGCGAGGGAATTATCGTTCATGCCCCTAACATCGGATTTCGGAATGTGGCCATTCGTTCGATTCTGGAGGAACGTCTGGGCAAGCCAATCAAAATAGATAACGATGCAAACGTGGCTGCACTGGGTGAAGTATGGGCAGGTGCTGGCAAAGGCGTAGACAACTGCGTATGTTATACACTCGGTACGGGTGTTGGCGGAGGCTTGATCTTGAATGGCAACATCTATCAGGGTTTCTCCGGTATGGCGGGAGAACTGGGTCATATCAGTGTTGTACCTGATCTGGAGGCCATCAAGTGCGGTTGTGGTAAAATGGGATGTGTAGAAACAGTATCGTCTGCAACGGGTATTATCCGTATGGCAAAGGATGCAGTAGAACGTGGTGATCATACGTCACTGGCTCTCGTCGACAAGATTGCAGCCAAAGAAGTATTTGATGCTGCCAAGGCAGGCGATGAAGTGGCACAGCGCATTGTGAATCGTGCGGCCTTCTACCTGGGCAAGTCCATGGCTACTGTAGCGGCTGTCATTAACCCGGAGATGTTCATCATTGGTGGTGGCGTATCCAAAGCAGGTAATTTCTTGTTCGATGAAATCCGTACCGTATTTGCTAAGTTGACACCGGAACCACTCCAAGAAGGGGTTCAGATTCTGGAAGCTACACTTGGTAATAATGCAGGTATTGTAGGTGCGGCAGGTCTTCTCTTGCGTTCCTAGTGACCTCGTAACAATATATGAAGACAGCAATATGATAAGGAGGGGACATTTATGCTTGAAGGTGAAGGCTCACCAGGCACAGGCGCCACGCTCATTATCATTACGGGTATGTCCGGAGCAGGTAAAACCATTGCAGTACAAAGCCTGGAGGATCTGGGTTTCTTCTGTGTGGATAATCTGCCGCCGGTATTGATTCCGAAATTTGCGGAACTAATTGAACAGTCAAACGGCAAGATTGGTAAGGTTGCATTGGTTATCGATCTGCGCGGGCGTGAATTCTTTACGGCTCTGTCCGAGTCTTTGAACTATATTAAAGATCATTTTACCATTCATTGCGAGATTTTATTCCTGGATGCTACAGATTCTGTACTTGTTCAGCGTTACAAAGAAAGTAGGCGCAGACATCCACTGGCTCCTGAGGGCATGCCGCTGGACGGCATCCGACTGGAACGCAAGATGTTGGAGGAACTCAAAAACTCTGCGACTCAGGTACTGAATACAAGCACAATGAAGCCTGCTCAACTGAAAGAACGCATCATATCCCGCTTTTCTCATCTGGAAAGCCAAATGCTGTCGGTGAATATTACGTCGTTTGGATTCAAATATGGCATTCCGATTGATGCTGATCTCGTGTTTGATGTACGTTTTTTACCGAATCCGCATTATATTGATCATTTGCGTCCGAATACGGGGCAGAATAGTGATGTCTATGAATATGTCATGAAATGGCCAGAGACACAGGCCTTTCTGACGAAACTGCTGGATATGCTGCATTTCCTGATTCCGCAATACCGGAAGGAAGGCAAAAGCCAGGTTATTATTGGAATCGGCTGTACCGGAGGCAAGCATCGTTCGGTAGCAATATCGGAATATTTGGGCAAGATGTTGGGAAGCAGCGAGACAGAAGCTGTCACCGTGAGCCATCGCGACGCTGACCGGGACCGTCATTGAAGAGGGTGAAGGGATGAAAGAGGCCGGACCACGAAGAGAACGTCCGAGAATAGTTGTAATGGGCGGCGGAACCGGATTATCCGTGATGTTGCGCGGTTTGAAAGAAAAGCCGCTGGATATCACGGCCATCGTCACAGTTGCAGATGACGGTGGAAGTTCAGGCATCCTGCGCAATGAGCTACAGATGCCGCCTCCGGGCGACATTCGCAACGTGCTTACGGCACTGGCTGATGTAGAACCATTGCTTTCAGATATGTTAAAGTATCGTTTCAACACAGGCGCGGGGCTTGCAGGCCACAGCTTGGGGAATTTGATTTTGGCTGCAATGACGGATATTTCGGGCGACTTTGTGACCGCAGTGCGGGAGCTTAGCCGCGTGTTTGCCGTTCGAGGTGAGGTGTTGCCAGCAGCCGGTCAGGCCGTTGTGTTGCATGCGGAGATGGAAGATGGGACAATTATTACAGGTGAGTCCAAAATCCCTGAGGCGGGTGGACGCATCAAACGTGTTTTCCTTGAACCGGATCACGTGGAGCCGTTGCCAGAGGCAGTAGAGGCCATTCGTCAAGCTGACGCCATTCTAATCGGGCCGGGCAGCCTCTATACAAGCATCCTTCCCAATCTGCTCGTACCTAAGCTGGCTGAGGCTGTGGTAGAGGCTGATGCGGTGAAGATGTTTATCTGTAATGTTATGACACAGCCGGGAGAAACAGATAACTATACGGTAAGTGACCACCTTAAGGCGGTACACGAGCATATAGGTCATCAGCTCTTCGACTATGTTATCGTAAATAATGGTGATATTCCGCTGCAAGTGCAGAATAAGTATGCGGAAAAAGGAGCAAAACCGGTTGTACTGGATATGAATGTACTCGAAAGTGCCGGCTATCAGGTGGTTGCAGATACCCTTGTTCTGTTCAAAACCTATCTGCGTCATGATGCCGACAAGTTGAGTCATCACATCTACCAACTGGTACAAAATTGGATGTTACGGAAGAGGTGAAGTCCCATGTCGTTTGCAGCACAGACCAAAAAAGAGTTAACCATGATCGAGAGCGAACCGTGCTGCGAAAAGGCGGAACTTTCAGCCCTCATCCGTATGCTTGGTGCAGTGCAGTTATCGAATAAAAAAGTGATCTTGGATATTTCGACGGAGAATGCCGCCATTGCAAGACGGGCATACTCTCTGCTTAAAAAGCATTTTCAAGTGCATACGGAATTACTGGTCCGCAAAAAAATGCGGCTGAAAAAGAACAATGTATATATTGTTCGTATTCCAACCATGGTACAGGAGATTCTCAACAGTCTTCATATTGTATCGGAAGGTTTTCTGTTTACGCCAGGAATTAATACGGAGTTGTTTCAGCAGAACTGTTGTAAACGGGCCTATCTTCGCGGTGCATTTCTGGCCGGTGGATCGGTTAATAATCCGGAAGGCTCCTCGTACCATCTGGAGATTGCGTCCATGTATGAAGAGCACTGTCAGGCACTCGTTGACCTGGCCAATGAATTTCATCTGAATGCCCGGTGTATAGAACGGAAAAAAGGATTCATCCTATACATTAAGGAAGGCGAGAAAATCATTGAGCTGCTCAGCATCATTGGTGCTCATCAGGCCTTGTTCAAGTTTGAAGATGTACGAATTATGCGAGACATGCGTAACTCCGTTAACCGAATTGTCAATTGTGAGACCGCCAACCTGAACAAAACCATTGGAGCGGCGGTAAGACAAATCGATAATATTCGGTTATTGCAAAAGGAAGTTGGTCTGGAGTCGCTGCCTGAGAAGCTTCGCGAAGTGGCGGAGGTTCGACTGGCTCATCCAGATATCAATTTGAAGGAAGTGGGCGAACTCCTTAAAGGTACAGTTAGCAAGTCAGGAGTGAACCATCGGCTTCGTAAAATTGATGAGCTGGCTGAGAAAGTACGCACAGAACGTTATGGTTAAGACGGAGTAGGGTAAAGTAACAAGGTCGGCTGTTTCTGCTGAACAGAAAGGTCGGGAAAGTCAACCGTTAAGGGTCTAGAGGACTTATTTAGGATATTGGATGCGCTGTGCAAAAGATGAAATAGGGCAAGATAATGTCCATCAAAGCACCCTGAGTTTTTTCTTCTAGTGTCCTGCACGGGTTAATGGTATAATGTTGTATAAATATAATTGTGTATTTAATGTCCAGATTTCATAATAGGGGGTAAGTTTCCATGACAAAGCACCCGGTAGTTGTCCGTTTGAAAACGGGTCTCCATGCCAGACCTGCGGCACTGTTCGTTCAAGAAGCGAATAAGTACTCGTCTGAAGTGTTCGTCGAGAAGGACGACAAAAAAGTTAATGCAAAAAGTATCATGGGGATCATGAGCCTTGCGATTAGCACAGGTACGGAAATCCAGATTAGTGCAGAAGGCGCGGATGCCGAACAGGCTGTAAACGCTTTAGTTAGTCTGGTAAGCAAGGAAGAGCTCGAAAACCAATAAGATATGATCAATCCAATGAAGAAGTCCCGAAAGGGGCTTTTTTGCGTTTTTCACGTTTATGCTATCGTCAAGTGCAACATTATGGAATTTGTCCCGTCTGTTAAGGTATCAAATCGTTTAAAGTTTGAGATGTTAACACATAAGGAGGCTATCGTAATGGGTAAACAATGGATGAAACCGTTTGGTGCGGTGCTGGTGGCAAGTACGTTGCTTGTTGGAGGAACGGCATGGGTTGCACCAGGTAACTATGCTTACGCTGCAGAGGTTCAGGGAGTACAACAGAATGTGATTAATGTTGTGGGTAAAGGTGAGATTCAAGTGAAGCCTGATATCGCGTATCTGTCCATTGGTGTGAACAGTACTGCAGAGACAGCTGCATCTGCTCAAAAAGCGAATGCTGCCAAAGTTCAAAAGGTATCCAACTTGCTGAAGAATACGTGGAAGATCAGTGCAGACGACATTCAAACGAGTCAGTTCTCTGTACAACCCAACTATACGTATAGCGAAAAAGACGGACAACAAATTAAAGGATATACAGCGCATCATACGCTGACTGTCACATATCGTGAGATGGACAAGATCGGCGAGTTGCTCGATGCTGCTTCGGGTGCGGGTGCCAACAATATTGAAAATGTGCGCTTTACTGTAGAAAACCCGGAAAGTTATGAGTCCCAAGTGATTGAGAAGGCTGTTGCCAATGCAGATGTGAAAGCTGGCGCCATTGCAAAAGCAGTTAAACGTCAACTGGGTGCTGTTCTTTCCGTAAGCCAAGGTGATGCCAATGTGCCTGTGTTCTATGCAAGTGAGGCATTAATGTCCAAAGCACAAGATACAGCAGGTGGCACTGAGATTGAAACAGGCCAGGTTAAAGTAAGCACAATCCTGAATATCACGTATGAAATGAAATAAACAAGAGGCAACTAGGATTGTAAGCTCAAGTAACCTTTTCAAGTGTTATTTGAAGGGTACAACGGAATAATGACAAAGACTTTGTCCTGTGGACAGAGTCTTTTTTTGTTGGAAAGGCAAACTTTGATGAAGTTAGATAGGAGGGTACCTTTTTGAAGCAACATGAAATGCTGTATATTGGTATCTTTTTTGTATAGTTGTTCGTGACAAAAAGGTCATATCCCCATATATTTTCCGCCTGATATTCATCAACATTGTAACTCGAGCTGTAAACCTTTCCGAAATCGGGTTAATTATAATAGAGAGGTGAGCGTATGAGATATGCGATCAGGTCAGGATTACATACGCAATGATCCCTAATTGTGAATTCAGAGAGGAGTTTTATATATGACATCATGGAAAAAATGGACAAGTGCATTGCTTGCGGCAGGAATTATTGTAGGTAGCGGTTCGGTGTGGCAGGACAGCTCGGTTCAGGCAGCATCGGTATCCTCTAAAGTGACAACCCCAGCTGAGGTAACTCTGAAATCGGGTGGGAAAACACTGACTCAAAAAGGACTTCTTCAAGGTGGCTCAACTTGGGTATCTCTTACGGCAGTTAAAGATGTGGCAGGTGGAACGCTGAAATATGATGCCAAAACCAAAGAGTACGCTTTGACAGCAGCCAATAACACGATGACGATCAGCCTATCGGATGGCGAACCGAGTGTTCGAATTAACAACTATTATCCTCAAGTGGACGCAAAGCTGATCAACGGCAGATTGTATATTCCATTCTCAGCAATGAGAGATTATCTGGGTGTACAGGGGAACTGGGATGGCAAAACCAAAACGTTGACACTCAGCAAGGTGAAACAAAATAACGTAAAAATTAAAGCGGCAACAGTTAATGTCACTGTGAAAAATGCCGAAGTAGATGTTCAATATCCGCAGGTGAGTGGACTTGCCAGCAAAGAAGCTGAAGCGGCGATTAACAAAGTGCTGAAAGATGAAGTGGATGCTTATGTAACTGACTTCAAGAAACAGACATCTGAATTCGGCGGTGCAACAGCCAACCGTCCATATGCATTTGAGAGCTCCTATGTAGTAACGTACAACGAAAAAGGCGTGCTGGGACTCATTACACAACGATACGAGGATTATGCTGGCGCTCATGGTATGACATACCGTACGGGCCACACCTTTGCACTGGACACAGGCAAGGAGCTTACGTTAGATGATGTGCTGCAAAATAATAAAACCATGCGCGAGACGTTGAGTAAAAAAGTGGGTGAACAACTGAAAGCCCGCGGTGGATACCTCGACGGTTACAAAGGATTGAATAAAGATCAAGATTTCTATGTGACACCAACGGGTGTAGTCGTGTTCTTCCAGTTGTATGAATATACGGCGTACGCAGAGGGATTCCCTGAAATGCCATTTACGTATAAAGAGCTTCTCCCTAAAGGCACAGAACCTTTCAGTAATGTATCTAAAACCAAATAAAGAAATCATTATTATGCACTCTTAAGTTATCTTCCTTATTCCTTATAAAATGAAAAAAAGAAGCCCTCATCATGATCATGATGAGGGCTTCTTCTCGTATAGACAACACACGAAGTGTTGCTGATTACGCGGGTGTTGATGATGTTAACGCATAGACCGTGGTCTACGTCACACTTAGATGCCTTGTGATCCTACGTTTTCGATAACTTTATCAATGATACCGTAATCGGCGGCTTCAGCAGCACTCATGAAGTAGTCACGATCTGTATCTTTCTCAATCCGCTCCAGCGGTTGACCTGAACGCTCAGAGATGATGCGGTTCAACGTATCACGCATTTTCAAAATGCGACGAGCACGGATTTCGATGTCAGAAGCCTGACCTTGTGCACCACCAAGTGGTTGGTGAATCATAATTTCACTGTTTGGTAATGCAAAACGTTTACCTTTTGCACCGGCATTCAACAAGAATGCACCCATGGAAGCCGCCATACCTACACAGATGGTAGATACATCCGGTTTGATGAATTGCATTGTATCGTAAATCGCCATACCGGCTGTAATCGATCCGCCTGGGCTGTTGATGTATAAGTGAATGTCTTTCTCCGGATCTTCCGCAGCCAGGAACAACATCTGTGCCATAATGGCATTAGCCACTACGTCATTAACATCGCTACCAAGGAAAATAATACGATCCTTCAGCAATCTGGAGTAGATGTCGTAGGCGCGCTCACCCCGGTTGCTCTGTTCAACGACCATTGGAATAAAACTCACGTGAAAAACCTCCTCGGAATGTAAATGTTATTGGTGTTTATACTTAAACTGTTACCGTATTACCCACATAATAAACAATTCCAAACAAAAAGTCAAAGAAAGTCAAACTAACTTGCAAAAAAAAGAAACCTTTCCGGTTTCATTGGTTAAATGGGTTATGAGCTGTTAAATAAAAATGGCGCGCCCGCCAAGAATCGAACTTGGATCTCAGGCTTCGGAGGCCTACGTCATATCCATTGGACCACGGGCGCACATTATGTGACAGCAATAATGATTATAGCTCATGAAATATTTAATTGCAAGCAGTTCGTTGTGGTATTGGTTTGGATTAACCTAAAAATGATCATGATGAAGAAGAGTGGATAAAGAGTGCATTTAAGTAAATGCTATTAGAGGTTTTGGACATGCCGTATGAAATGTGATTCTGAGCGATATGTAGATTGAATTCATTTGTTTCTTCTATATATGGTATGCGTGAGCTAGTCCTTGATCATGGAAGTCTAGGATTGTGAAAATAGGCACGTACAAACGCTGAATGCGTGTCGAAATAACACGTTGAAACACTTGCATGTCACGTCAGTTTTAGGTAGAATAGACGTGGGACTTAAAAAGTTAACCCGGGACGTTTTAGGGCCACGAAAGAGAGCTTAGAACGAGAACTTGCGGGAGTGGAAAGCATGCGAACGATTTTAGAAGTACAAAAGCAGCTTCTGCCTGATCTCATGGATATCTTGAAAAAGAGGTATACGATTCTGCAACAGATCATGTTATCGGATGTGATCGGACGGAGAACGTTAGCTAATTCCATGCAGATGACCGAGCGGGTTCTGAGGGCTGAGACCGATCTGTTAAAGGCTCAGGGACTTATTGAAATTGACAGTGCAGGAATGAAGATCAGCGAGGCAGGGTATGATTTGCTGCAGCAGTTAGAGCCCGTAGCCAAAGAGTTGTTCGGATTATCCGAGCTGGAAGAGCGCATCAAGCAAGCCTACGGTCTGCAAAAGGTAGTTGTGGTTCCTGGTGATTCGGACGTTTCTCCATTTGCCAAAAGGGAACTGGGCAGAGCCGGAGCGAAGGCTCTCGGCAATATCATGAGTGACAACGACGTTGTCGCCGTTACTGGCGGATCAACAACGGCTGAAGTCGCAGAGCAACTGACTCCGCCAACATCGCTCAAAGGTGTCTGGTTCGTACCGGCACGCGGTGGACTTGGAGAAAGCCTTGAAATTCAGGCGAATACGATTGCATCCACAATGGCAAAACGGGTTGGAGCGCAATACAAACTCCTGCATGTACCGGATTTGCTTAGTGATCATGCCTATGAATCATTAATCCAGGACCCCAGTGTTCAGGAGATTCTGCAGCTGATTCGGAAATCGCGGATTGTTATTCATGGAATTGGTGATGCCGTGGAGATGGCTACAAGACGTAAACTTGCGACGGAGATTATAGATGAACTTCAGGAGCAAGGAGCCGTATCTGAATCTTTCGGTTATTACTTTAATGATCAGGGTAAGGTGGTACATACCATGCTTACACTGGGTATGCGACTTCAGGATATTGAACGAACCGATGTTGTGATTGGAATTGCAGGTGGCAAAAGCAAAGCTGCTGCTATACATTCCGTGTTGCGATTTGGACAGGAAGATATTCTGATTATTGATGAGGCTGCTGCCGAAGTCATCGTTGCTGAAATGGAATAAGGTTTTACTTTGCATCACAACTATTGTTGTCTTGACGGACTTCACCGTCTGTCTTGAATATATAAGTTTCATAAAAAAATTAATCAAAACTTGGGAGGAACTTACTCATGATTAAAGTAGGTATTAACGGTTTTGGACGTATTGGACGCTTGGCATTCCGCCGTATTCAAAATGTAGCAGGCATCGAGGTAGTAGCAATCAACGACTTGACTGACGCTAAAATGCTCGCTCATTTGCTCAAATATGATACAACTCAAGGTCGCTTCGATGGCGATGTTGAAGTACACGATGGCTTCTTCAAAGTGAACGGCAAAGAAGTTAAAGTATTGGCTAACCGTAACCCGGAAGAACTTCCTTGGGGCGACCTGGGCGTAGATATCGTTCTGGAATGTACTGGTTTCTTCACAACTAAAGAAGCAGCTGAGAAACACTTGAAAGGTGGAGCTAAGAAAGTTGTTATCTCCGCACCAGCTACTGGCGACATGAAAACCATCGTTTACAACGTAAACCATGAAATCCTCGACGGTACTGAAACTGTAATCTCCGGCGCATCTTGCACAACAAACTGCCTGGCACCTATGGCAAAAACATTGCAAGACAAATTCGGAATCGTTCAAGGTTTGATGACTACAATTCACGCTTACACTGGCGATCAAAACACATTGGATGCTCCACACCCTAAAGGTGACTTCCGTCGTGCTCGTGCAGCAGCTGAAAACATCATCCCTAACACAACTGGTGCTGCTAAAGCAATCGGTCTGGTAATCCCAGAACTGCAAGGCATCCTTGATGGTGCAGCTCAACGTGTACCAGTAGCTACTGGTTCCCTGACTGAACTCGTAACTGTTCTGAACAAAAAAGTAACTGCTGAAGAAGTTAACGCAGCTATGCAAGAAGCTTCCGATCCAGAAACTTTCGGATACACAGAAGACGAAATCGTATCTTCCGATATCCAAGGAATCACTTTCGGTTCCCTGTTTGATGCAACTCAAACTAAAGTTCTGACTGTTGGCGACCAACAATTGGTTAAAACTGTAGCTTGGTATGACAATGAAATGTCCTACACTGCACAATTGGTTCGCACTTTGGAGCACTTTGCAAAAATGATCAAGTAATATCTGCAATAACATAGAGCGGAAACAGATGCTATATTGTTTCCGCTCTTTATATATCTACATTTTGCAAATTTCTCAAAAACACCAGGATTGACGAGGGATTTTAGCTCTTGATTGGTCCACCAAATACATGGGTGCGGAGGAAATACAGATGAACAAAAAAAGTGTACGCGATATCGAATTGACAGGAAAACGGGCTTTTGTCCGTGTAGATTTCAATGTGCCGCTCGAAGATGGTAAAATTACAGATGACAAACGTATTCGTGCAACGCTTCCTACAATCAACTTCTTGATTGAAAAAGGCGCTAAAGTCATTTTGGCAAGCCACATGGGTCGTCCTAACGGCGAAGTGGTTGAATCTTTGCGTTTGACTCCAGCAGCTGAGCGTTTGTCTGAATTGCTTGGTAAAAAAGTTGTTAAAGCTGACGGTTCTGTTGGTGACGCTGTTAAAGCTCAAATCGCTGAACTGAACAACGGCGACGTATTGTTGCTTGAAAACGTTCGTTTCCACGCAGGCGAAGAGAAAAACGATCCGGAACTGGCAAAACAATTTGCTGAACTGGCTGACGTTTTCGTTAACGATGCGTTTGGCGCGGCTCACAGAGCACACGCTTCGACTGAAGGAATCGCTCACTTGCTTCCAGCAGTGTCCGGTTTGTTGATGGAGAAAGAACTTGAAGTGTTGGGTAAAGCAATCTCCAACCCTGAGCGTCCTTTCACAGCTATCATTGGTGGATCCAAAGTTAAGGACAAAATCGATGTAATCGACAACCTGCTGAACATTGCAGACAACGTAATCATCGGTGGCGGTCTGACTTACACGTTCTTCAAAGCACAAGGACATGAAATTGGACAATCCTTGCTGGATGATTCCAAACTTGATGTTGCTCTCGGTTTTATCGAAAAAGCGAAAAAACTGGGTAAAAACTTCTACCTGCCGGTAGATATCGTAGTATCCGACGATTTCAGTGCGAAAGCAAACACACAAATCGTTGACATCGATGGTATCCCAGCAGATTGGGAAGGTATCGACATTGGTCCTAAAACACGTGAGATCTATGCTGACGTAATCAAAAACTCCAAATTGGTTGTGTGGAACGGACCAATGGGCGTATTTGAAATCGAGCCATTCTCCCACGGTACTCGTGCAGTAGCGGAAGCTTGCGCTGAGACAGAAGCTTACACTGTAATTGGTGGCGGGGACTCCGCAGCAGCAGCTGAGAAGTTCAAATTGGCTGACAAAATGAACCACATCTCTACAGGTGGCGGTGCATCGCTCGAGTTCATGGAAGGTAAAGTACTTCCAGGCGTAGTGGCATTGAACGACAAGTAAGTTTTAGTAGTCTATAGCATGAAGGAGTTGAAACCCATGAGAACACCGATTATCGCAGGTAACTGGAAAATGTTCAAAACGGTTTCCGAATCCAATGACTTCATTCAGGAAGTTAAAGGAAAAGCGGAAGTTGAAGGCGTGGAGACTGTAATCTGCGCACCGTTTACAAATCTGCCATCCCTGGTAGAAGCCGTTAAAGGCACAAACATCAAAATTGGTGCACAAAATCTTCACTTTGAAGATAACGGTGCATTCACAGGTGAAATCAGCGGTGTGATGCTGAAAGACCTGGGTGTGGATTATGTCATTATTGGTCACTCGGAGCGCCGTCAATATTTTGCGGAAACCGATGAGACTGTTAATAAAAAGTTGCATGCAGCATTCCGTCACGGATTGACTCCAATCTTTTGCCTTGGTGAGACGCTTGAAGAGCGTGAAGCGAACCAAACAAAAGACGTATGCAAAGTGCAAACAGTAGCTGCTTTTGCAGGTCTGTCTGCAGAGCAAGCGGCACAAGTTGTTATCGCTTATGAGCCAATCTGGGCGATTGGTACAGGCAAATCATCCACTTCCCAAGATGCGAATGAAGTTATTGCTTACATCCGTACGCTGGTGAAGGATCTGTACAACGAGACGGTTGCGAATGCAGTTCGTATTCAATACGGCGGCAGTGTTAAACCGGAAAACGTAACAGAATACCTCGGACAAAGCGACATCGACGGCGCACTTGTTGGCGGTGCCAGCTTGCAGCCGGCTTCGTTCATCGCGCTTGTTGAGGGGGCGAAGTAAGATGACAGCTCCAAAACCTGTAGCACTGATCATCATGGATGGCTTTGGTCTGCGTAACACGGTGGAAGGCAACGCGGTAGCGCAAGCCAAGAAACCGAACTACGACCGTTTCATGAGCCAATTCCCACATACAACTCTGACTGCTTGCGGTGAAGCTGTAGGTTTGCCAGAAGGGCAAATGGGGAATTCCGAGGTAGGTCACCTGAACATTGGTGCCGGCCGGATCGTATACCAGGATTTGACCCGTATATCCAAATCCATTCGTGACGGCGAGTTCTACGACAATGAAACACTTGTCAAAGCTGTTCGCGAAGCGAAACAAAGCGGCAAAAAGCTTCATCTCTACGGTTTGTTGTCCGATGGCGGCGTACATAGTCACATCGACCACCTGTTTGCTATGCTGGATCTGGCCAAAAAAGAAGAAATGAACGATGTATATATTCATGCCTTCATGGATGGCCGTGATGTTATGCCAGACAGTGGTAAAGACTTCATGCAGAAGCTGATCGCCAAGATTGAAGAAGTTGGTGTAGGGAAAATCGCAACGGTTCAAGGTCGCTATTACGCGATGGACCGTGACAAACGTTGGGAACGGGTTGAGAAATCATACCGCGCCATCGTTTATGGAGATGGACCAAAATACACTGACCCACTCAAAGCGGTTGAAGAATCGTATGAGAAGTCCGTATTTGATGAATTCGTTGAACCAACGGTTATCGTCAAAGCGGATGGTGAGCCGGTAGGTTTGGTAGAAAGCGGCGATTCCGTTATCTTCCTCAACTTCCGTCCTGACCGTGCGATCCAGTTGTCGCAAGTATTCACCAACCAGGATTTCCGCGGTTTCGATCGTGGTCCGAAGTTCCCTGTGGGCTTGCATTTTGTATGCTTGACTTTGTTCAGCGAGACGGTTGAAGGTTATGTGGCTTATTCGCCGAAGAACCTCGACAACACCCTGGGTGAAGTTCTGGTACAGAACAATAAAAAACAACTGCGTATTGCAGAAACTGAGAAATACCCGCACGTTACCTTCTTCTTCAGCGGCGGTCGTGATGTGGAGCTTCCGGGCGAAACTCGCGTACTGATCAACTCACCAAAAGTTGCAACGTATGATCTGCAACCAGAGATGAGCGCGTATGAAGTGGCTGACGCATGTGTTCGTGAGATCGAAGCAGACAAACATGACGCCATCATTCTGAACTTTGCTAACCCTGACATGGTTGGACACTCCGGTATGCTGGAGCCTACCATCAAAGCGGTTGAAGTAACAGATGAGTGCATGGGCCGTGTTGTAGATGCAGTACTTGCCAAAGGCGGCGTTGTACTGATCACTGCGGATCATGGTAACGCGGATATGGTGTTCGATGAGCAAGGACGTCCGTTCACAGCTCATACAACGAACCCGGTTCCATTCATCGTTACGGATGCAAATGTAACCTTGCGTGAAGGTGGAATCCTGGCAGATATCGCGCCTACGATCCTTGACCTTATGCAATTGCCTAAACCGGCTGAGATGACAGGTACATCCGTTATCTCTACCCGTAAATAAGTTACGCAACAACATATATGAAATTGGGAAGTTTGGAGTTTACCCCTGAACGAAGGAAGCAGAAATTGGCTGAAGAAGCGTTAGCGTTCGCCTTTATCACATGATTCCAACTTATGAAAATAAGTTCAAAGGAATCAGGGGATAACAGCGATCAGAGGACAATTCTGCTAACGTAGTGGAAAAGGGAAAACACAAGTGGTCCTAATTTATAATAAATTTAAATTTAAAGGAGATTATAACAAATGACTATTATTTCTGACGTGTACGCTCGCGAAGTCCTCGACTCCCGCGGTAACCCTACAGTAGAAGTTGAAGTATACCTGGAGTCC
Source organism: Paenibacillus sp. AGC31 (assembly GCF_057334655.1). NCBI lineage: Bacteria > Bacillati > Bacillota > Bacilli > Caryophanales > Paenibacillaceae > Paenibacillus > Paenibacillus sp. AGC31. The sequence goes on along the minus strand of NZ_JBHFJH010000012.1, from coordinate 29,929 downwards.
GGCGCAATCGGACGCGCAATCGTTCCATCCGGTGCATCCACTGGTGCCCACGAAGCCGTTGAGCTTCGCGATGGCGACAAATCCCGTTACCTCGGTAAAGGCGTTCTGCAAGCTGTTAAAAACGTAAACGAAACAATCGCTCCAGAAGTTATCGGTATGGATGCATTGGATCAACTGGGTATCGACAAATTGATGATTACTTTGGATGGTACGCCAAACAAAGGTAAACTGGGTGCTAACGCAATCCTGGCTGTATCCATGGCAGTAGCTCGCGCAGCTGCTGACGCTCTGGACCTGCCATTGTACGTTTACCTGGGCGGATTCAACGCTAAAGCATTGCCAGTTCCAATGATGAACATCATCAACGGTGGTGAGCATGCTGACAACAACATCGACGTTCAAGAGTTCATGGTTCTTCCAGTTGGAGCACCAAGCTTCAAAGAAGCTCTTCGCGTAGGCGCAGAGATCTTCCACAACCTGAAATCTGTATTGAGCTCAAAAGGCTTGAACACAGCTGTAGGTGACGAAGGTGGTTTCGCACCAAACCTTGGTTCAAACGAAGAAGCAATCACTACAATCATCGAAGCAATTGAAAAAGCTGGTTACAAACCAGGCGTTGACGTATTCCTGGGTATGGACGTTGCTTCCACTGAGTTCTACAAAGATGGTAAGTACACACTTGCTGGCGAAGGTAAATCTTACACTTCCGCTGAGTATGTTGACCTTCTGGCTTCATGGGTTGAGAAATACCCAATCATCACAATCGAAGACGGTATGTCCGAAGATGACTGGGATGGTTGGAAATTGCTCACTGAGAAATTGGGCGACAAAGTACAACTCGTTGGTGATGACCTGTTCGTAACAAACACTGAGCGTCTGGGCAGAGGTATCGACGAAGGTATCGGTAACTCCATCTTGATCAAAGTTAACCAAATCGGTACATTGACTGAAACATTTGATGCAATCGAAATGGCTAAACGCGCAGGATACACAGCTGTAATCTCCCACCGTTCCGGTGAGTCCGAAGACAGCACAATCGCTGATATCGCTGTTGCAACTAACGCTGGTCAAATCAAAACGGGTGCTCCTTCCCGTACAGACCGTATCGCGAAGTACAACCAATTGCTCCGCATTGAGGATCAACTGGGTGAACTGGCTCAATACAATGGTCTTAAAGGATTCTACAACCTTAAAAAATAAGCTGGATATCCAGCTTTTACAGGCAAGCCGGGTAACCGGCTTGTCTTTTTTATTGCAACGATGTAATGGCATAACGTAAGGAGCGAGCAGATGGTGAAATTTAGGGCATTGTATAAACTGTACTACTTGTAGTACAACCATAGCTATGTTACAATTAAAGTAACTGTTTTTATGGTGAGATGTATGCCCACATGGGTAGGAGGTGGAAAGAATGGATATTGCTTTGAAATTGCTGCTCGTTGTTTTCTCGATCGGTCTAATCACTGTAGTATTGCTGCAGCACGGGAAAAGCGCTGGTTTGGCGGGTGCCATCTCCGGTGGTGCGGAACATCTTTTCGGTAAAACGAAAGCGCGCGGATTGGATCTCTTCCTGCAACGTGCAACGGTGGTACTGGGTGCAGGATTTATGATTTTGTCTATTATTGTTACGGTGGTTTCCAAGTAAGACTTGGATCAGCACGGCAATGAATAGCTTTTAAGCTAATGGCTTAATTGATAAACCTTCGTTTCGTGGAGAAACGGGGGTTTTTTAATAAATTCTTACGCGTCCAAACTTTTCCAATGACTAATAGACTCCATGATTTCGGTCTTCTTCTCAACTTCTGTTCAGAATTCCTTCCTTAGCGTGAAACACCCCTATCATGCATGGTATGTCCCTCGCTTATTCGTTACGCGAATTCACTCCTTATAATGAATGTCATGTGTACAGAAAATTTTTCGGGTCTAGTCCTTTTCCAGATGCGTACTGTATATGTGCCGCATAAAATGTCTGTAGAGATATGTGAAAGCGTGATTATAACGGAGCGTCAGGCCACTGTGGTTTTTTTGCGAGGTACGGATGGTCCGGATTGAATTCGTGTATACTAGGGTATGAGATAGTATGGTTGCACTACTACACTCTACACGACAACGGCAATATGTATCATGAAAATGGTAAGAATTCCGATACATAAAGAGATGAGACTTGATTACACTTTTATGTTTCCCGAGGTGAATATATTAATGATAACAGAACAACAATTGCTCGACTTCATGCGGGAGACCGCTTATAAACCCATGACTTATCAGGAGTTGGAACAGCACTTCGCGATCGAAGATGCAGCTGATTTCAAAGCCTTTTTGATTATGCTTAATACGCTGGAGGAATCCGGTAAAGTTTTGCTGACCCGTAACAATCGCTATGGTATGCCAGAGCGCATGGACTTGGTACGTGGACGTTTACAGGCTCACGCCAAAGGGTTCGCTTTCCTCATTCCTGAGGATCGGGAGCACCCGGATGTGTACATTCATGCCAATGATATGAAGAGTGCGATGAATGGTGATACGGTATTGGTTAAAGTCACGTCTCAAGGACCTTCTGGCGGTCGCCTTGAAGGTGAGATCGTTCGCATTGTTACTCGTGCTGTAACACAAGTCGTTGGTGTGTTCCAAAGCCATGAAGTGTACGGATTTGTCATTCCGGATGACAAACGGATTAATCGCGATATTTTCATCCCGCGTACCAACTTTGCTGGGGCGGTTGATGGACAGAAGGTCGTAGCAAAGATCGTCAGCTATCCGGAGGGTCGTGCGGCAGCCGAGGGTGAAGTGATCGAGATTCTCGGTCATAAGGATGAGCCGGGTATTGATATTTTGTCCGTCATTCGCAAGCATCAGTTGCCTGAAGCTTTCCCTGATGAGGTGGTAGAAGAGGCGGAGAAAGCACCCGACTCCATCACGGATGAAGAGATTGTACAACAGGGTCGCCGTGATCTGCGCGGACTTAACATTGTCACGATTGATGGCGAAGATGCCAAGGATCTGGATGATGCTGTTAACGTAGAGAAGCTGCCTAACGGTAACTATCGTCTGGGTGTTCATATTGCTGACGTTGGCTATTATGTGCAGGAGAATTCCAAGCTTGATCAGGAAGCTTACAACCGTGGATGCAGTGTGTATCTGGTGGATCGGGTTATTCCGATGTTGCCACAGCGTTTGTCCAACGGGATCTGTAGTTTGAACCCACAGGTAGATCGTCTGACACTGTCTTGTGAGATGGAGTTTAACGACCAGATGAAGGTTGTAAAACATGACATTTTCACAAGTGTAATCAAAACCAAAGAGCGGATGACGTATTCTAATGTCCGTAAAATCCTTGAAGGTGAAGAGCCGGAATTGCTCGAGCGTTATAAGGATCTGGTAGATGATTTCCATCTGATGAAAGAGATCGCTTTGAAGCTGCGTGCTATGCGTATGCGCCGTGGTGCGGTTGACTTTGATTTTGAAGAATCCAAAATCATTGTGGACGCAGAATGTAAACCGATAGATATCGTGAAACGGGAGCGTTCGATTGCCGAGCAAATCATTGAGGAATTCATGTTGGCAGCGAACGAAACAGTGGCAGAGCATTTCCACTGGTTGAAGGTTCCGTTCATTTATCGTGTGCACGAAGATCCGGATCAGGAAAAACTGCAAAATTTCCTCGCCTTTGCGGCGAATTTTGGACACCAGGTCAAAGGACGTGGCAATGCGATTCATCCACGGGCGCTTCAATCGTTGCTTGAGGATATCAAAGAAACGAAAGAACAAACCGTGATTAGTACGATGATGCTCCGTTCCATGAAACAGGCGAAGTATGATTCTGAAATGTCAGGTCACTTTGGCCTCGCGGCAGAATTCTATAGTCACTTCACTTCTCCAATTCGTCGTTATCCCGATCTTGTCATTCACCGGGTGATTCGCGAAGTCATTGAAAATAATGGTGCTTTGCCGGAGAACCGTCAGGAATATTTGGCAGCACGTATGTCCGATATTGCGCAGCAGTCTTCGGAACGTGAACGTGTGGCGGTAGAAGCTGAGCGGGATACGGAGAAAATGAAAAAAGCCGAGTACATGCTCGATAAAGTAGGCGAAGAGTTCGAAGGTATGATCAGCAGTGTAACCAGCTTTGGTATGTTCATTGAACTGGAGAACACGGTTGAAGGTCTGATTCGCCTGAGCGCGCTCACGGACGACTATTACCATTTTGACGATCAACATATGGCTCTGATTGGTGAACGTACCTCGAAAGTCTTCCGCATCGGTGATGAAGTGAAGATCCGTGTGGCACGTGTAAGCATGGAAGAGTACACGATTGATTTTGAAATGGTGGATATGAAACCTCGCGCTGAACGTCCTGGCGGCTTCGGTGGTGGACGTGGCGGTAAAGGTGGACGTCCTAGTAGCGGCGGCGGACGCGGCGGTGCCAAGGGTGGACCGGGTGGTTTCAGCGGTTCGCGTGGCGGCAAAGGCGGATCATCCGCTGCTGGCGCCAGCCGTGGTGGCAGATCAACGGAAGAAAGCAGCAAAGGTGGACGTGGCGGTCGCGGTGGAGCAGCGAGTGCAGGCGCGGGCGCAGGCTCATCCGGTGGCTACGCAGGTAAAGGCGGCGGCAAACCTAAAGGTGAGCGTCGTGCGGGTGATGCTGGTGGATCAACTGGCCGGGGCAAAGGCGCGTTGAGCTTTGGTTTTGGCTCAGGTAAAGGCGGATATAGCTCTACATCGGGTGGATCGGATAGTAGTTCAACCGGTGGACAAGGAAGTGGCCTGAACAGCGGCAGCGGTCGTGGCGAAGGAAGCTTTAAGTCCGGCAAGGGCGGCGGTAAAGGTGGCAAAGGCGGAAGTGGACGCAAAAACACTTCGCCGAGCGGCGTATTTATTGGAGAAAATGCAACTCCTGGTGGCGCTCAGGAAGGTGGAGCACCACGACGCAAGCGGAAGAAGAGCAAAGGTGCAGCTGGTAACGGTACGGCAGCTTTTGTACGGAAAAAGAAAAAATAAAGCTAACGTAACTTGGAGAAATGGATTACAATTCGTTCCTCCAGGTTAAGCGTTGGAGAAAATAGTCACTTCAGCCGGTGTGTTGTTTCGCACAGTCTGAAAGTGGTGTAATGAGGAGGGGCGGCAGAGGTCGCCTCTTTCTTGATTTTAACAGCCGTACTTGCTACAATTAAGGTCTGGCACGTGGTACCTTGGTGCAACATTAGGTGCGCTGCTATAGAGCATGGTACCGGCTTATTTTACGGAGAAGGAGTGAGGACATGGGCAAGAATGATGGACAGAGTAAAGTGCTCGCACAGAATAAAAAGGCTTCCCATGACTACTTCATTGAAGATACGTATGAAGCGGGCATGGTGCTTACCGGAACGGAGATCAAATCTCTTCGTAACGGCCGTGCGAATATTGGTGATGCATTTGCCACGATTCGAAACGGTGAGATTCATATTCACAATATGCATATTAGTCCTTTTGAACAAGGGAACCGAAATAATCCGCTCGATCCAACGCGTACGCGCAAGTTGCTGATGCATAAAGTGCAGATTCACAAGCTGCTCGGACTGTCGAAACAGGATGGGTACAGCATTGTGCCGCTGAAAATCTATATCCGCAACGGTTATGCAAAGCTTTTGCTTGGACTGGGTAAAGGTAAGAAGCAATACGACAAACGTGAAACTGCCGCGAAGCGGGATGCTCAACGTGATATCCAACGGGTACTGCGCGAGAAGCAGAAGGTTGCGCGTTAAGCGGAGCGCTGGGCTAAAGGCTTTACTTTTCAGTGTAGAAGATATTTTTTGTGATGAAGTTAGGAAGATTGATGTATGAGTTAAGGAGTCTCAAGGTTTGTCCTGCAATGGGCAAGATTGAGGCTTTTTTATTTGTAATGAGAAAGGTAATGTGATGTGAGTTGCTGAAGTGTATTATGTGGTGATTTCCTTTGATATGTGTTGAAGGGAATTCGGTAGGAGCATGGAGCTTGGCACGTTGATGAATCTAAATTTTTAGCCTTTGCGTAGTTTGCCTGAAACGTGGGTAAGATACTAAGGTGCCGTTGTTCGTGATCCAATCTGGGTAAACTTTACTTCCGATTGGTGACGCGGTATAATATGTAGACGATTGAGCCTGTTGTATTGGATAACTTTGTACACGTGCTCAGCATGCTGGAATGTCTTCCAGCAATCTGTACTATTTCGGTGATGTGTCCTGTGTTATGATTACTCATGTAGCAGACAGGAATGCCGAGTTTGAAAGAAGCATCTTTTTACCTTGGAGGAAAAAGATGTGCAGCACCTTTGCTCCGTATTCACGGATTAATCCTGGAGCCCTTCTTCATTGAGGGGGCGTTTATGGATTCGACGGGGATAGTTCGAGCATGGGTAGCGGGTAGTGGGGACGCGTCCGCTTTATCAACGCTAAAGCCTATTAAACGGCAAACAACAAACAAACTACGCTTTCGCAGCCTAAGAAACTGTGTGCGTGCTTCTACCCTGCATCGCCCATGTGACAGGGATAGGGGCTAACAAGTAGTGGGATACGCTGTCACATCTCCGCCTGGGGTGTGCTGAAGAAGACAATCAGGCTGACCCAACGTAATAGCCGGTTACGGGGCGATACTCGGGTGACATCAAAACTGTGACTACACCCGTAGAAGCTTATGTGCCGTTATCTTCGGACAGGGGTTCGACTCCCCTCGCCTCCATTAGAGTCAAAAGCCATCAACCAGTGTTCTGGTTGGTGGTTTTTTAGTTTATGATATAATAAACAGAAATTTAGATTGGGGGACTCAAGATGTTTGAAAATCGAGAACAGCTCCAAGAAATTTTGAAAAAGGCAATTCAACATGCACGGAAACAAGCTAAAGAATCAGGTGCCTCTATTTATTATATAAAGAACAACAAACGCGTTCGTGAGGATGCTGAAGGAAATAAATTTGAAATTATATTTGATGCTACTGGGAAACGCCAGGAGTTTGAGTATCATGAGTGAAATCAGACCAGTTATGACTGTGTTTGCTGGAACCAATGGAGCAGGGAAAAGTACACTCAGTATGCAAATGAGAGAGTGGCTTGGTGAACTGGTTGATCCGGATCAAATTGCAAGAGAGTTGAAGCCAGAGAATCCGCGCAGTGCTGACCTGTCTGCTGGCAGGGAAGCTGTGAAAAAAATCCGATCTCTCATTAAAAGTGGTATGAACTTCGCTATTGAAACGACATTGTCCGGATCATTTGTTTTAAAACATATGGAAATAGCAAAACAAAATAGATACGAAATTGTCGTATACTATATCGGTCTTGAGGATGTTCAAATGCATATAGATCGTGTAGCCTCTCGTGTTGAACAAGGTGGACATTGGATTGCAGAAGAAGACATTCGTTATCGATATGGTGAGTCATTGAAGAACCTTAAACCGGCTCTAGCCATCGCAGATCGGGTTATCCTCATTGATAATACATACGAGCCTTTAATTGTTGCTGAAATCATACAGGGTGATTTGATCTACTGCGCTGAATCCATACCTGCATGGTCTAATCTTGTTCTTGTGGGTTACTGATACTCGGGTGACATCAAAACTGTGACTACACCCGTAGAAGTTTATGTGCCGTTATCTTCAGACAGGGGTTCGACTCCCCTCGCCTCCATTAGAGTCAAAAGCCATCAACCAGCGGTCTGGTTGGTGGTTTTTCTGTTTATGCTATAATATTTGTAAAATAAGCTGATGTAAGCCCGATATACTCTGTAATCTCCCAAAGGAGGCAAAAAAGCATGAGCGAAACGCAGCAACAGATCCGCGAGTTTGTTGCAGGGGTACAAGCATACGTCTCGCCAGTAAATGTGATTAATCCTTGGAAAGATTATGTGAAAGGCTATGATATCGGCCCCGAAGCGGTGAAGATTCGTTCTGAACATTTGGTCAGGTATTTGGGGCCACGAATGTCCAAGGCTCGGTACATTTTTATTGCTGAAGCTGTGGGATATCAAGGGGCGAGGTTCTCCGGCGTACCCTTGACGTCCGAGCGAATGGTTACCGGGAATCACTCGCTGGTGAATCACCAGATGATTTTTGCAGGTGAGCCGGGTGTCCGAACTAGCCTGCCCAATATCGCCAAACCTAACCGGAGTCAGGCACTGTATGGATTCGCAGAACCGACAGCATCCATCATATGGGGCGAAGTGTTATCCAGTTCAAGGTGGAAACCAACGGACTTTATATTTTGGAACATCTATCCCTTTCATCCTTATCAATCTTCTGAAAACAGGATGACGAATCGAACGCCGACTTTGGCAGAGTTGGAGGATGGTTTGCCGTTTGCCAGACAGCTTATGCAACTGAATCCTGATGCTCAGATCGTGGCTATTGGCAGGAAGTCAGCAGACACGTTAAGCTCCCATTTCATTAAACATCACCATGTTCCTCATCCTGCAAATGGAAGGGCAGTACAATTCCAAAAAGCAGTAAGGTCAATTATCTAACCCATTTGGAACTGGAGAAATAAAGGCTGACACATGCATTCTTATCGTTCAAGTGCTCACACATAACGTAATGCCTATTCTATAAAGATTGGTTGGTGAAGCCTAAATGAGTGAAAAATACTGGCTTGTGGTGCAATATCCGCTGAAGAGCGCGCAGGGTAGCAAACGAGATCATTGGTTGAAGGAAAAGGTGATGGAATATCTGGAAACCGTTCTGACCCAGGCGGAGTTGGGAGAGGTGGATGGATGTGACCTGGGCAGCCGTGTGGCTGATCCGAAGGGATATGTAATGAACATTTTCTGTGTGGTCACGGACGAGGATCGGAGCATAGCGCTAGTTAAAAAAGTGCTGAGAGAGAGTCGGTTGGATTACACCCGCATCCAAATCGCTACAATGCCATATGGCACAGAAGGAAGCTACACGCTGAAGTATGCCTCCAAAAAAGGCGTTACCGTATTCTCGCTTTGATCACGATTCGCTGATTCATATCATAACGAACTCTGTACTTGTCCTGCCCGAGGGCAGTTTGCCCCCAACATTTGCCCCACTTAAATTCATCATATGAGAAAACGATAATTGGACTTCCCAACCTTATCCACTCGATCAACACACTGCCAGTAGTAAGAATGATGCCCGTAGATATCGTAATCTTGCTCAAAAGTATGCCATATCAAGGTAGACGTTTATCATCGTCTTTTGTGTATTCAGATCCTCCGCCTCTCCCACATCACTCTCCATCTGGCACAAACCACAACTTATTATCTGTACCTCCAACATTTTATAAGGCAGTACTCCTTGCGGCTCCAATTACGGGGCCTCACCCACAGCGTTCACAGCAATCGTCTTTCCAAAGCCTCATTCTACTTCACTCAGTCAAGCCATCCGTATGCGATAAAAAGAGTTGAGCCTCCTCCATGCACAGTTCTATAATATACAATTGTATAAAATCCGAGAGAGTGGTGGATATCACAATAGGTCATCCGATCACATCGGATAAACCCATCACACATCGGAACCAAGGGAGGGTCACAGTGAAACACAGAGCAAAAGATACAACAACAGATGCAGGAGCAACAACAGAAGGAGATGAAAAATAGAAGTGAAAGCAACAGCTCAATCAGATGTTGAGACCGATGCAGAAGTAAACGCAAATACAAAAGCAAACACCAGTGCAATGAAGAAGAATTGGACTCCCCGTTTCAAAGAGTATATTCAACGCAAGCCCAAGACACTCGCTTTTAAAATCCCATTTGCCTACTTTATCATTATTCTGCTAACGGTGGCGTTCAGTGCGTTGGTACTGAGTCGTATCTCGGAAAATGATACGCAGCGAAAGATCAATGAAGCATCATTGCAGACAATTACATCTATTGAGACCAACGTTAATCTGATGATCGAGAACGTGAACAATTATTCGAAAATGATTTTCTCCGATCCCAACTTGCAGAACCTGCTGCGGCAGGGCAATGTGTACTCCAATTTACAAACACAGTCCAAGGTCAGCGCGTATTTGACTAATCTTATGCAAGCGGTTCCAATTATCGATTCAGTATATATTTACGATAATTCGGGGCACCGATTCTCGGTTGGTACACAGGAATGGCCCACGTTTATGGAAGCGAATGTGAAGGAAGCGCCTTGGTACGAACAGGCACTGAAACATAACGGAAGATATCTGCTCAGGCTGAATGGTGGCAACAACGACAGCGGAGTCTCGGCAACGGGGGAGAATGATCGGCAAGAGGTGGTCTCGTTTATTCGCCTCATTCGAGATTTGGATGATACGTCTCCACTTGGATTTCTGGTCATGAACATCAAGGGAAAATCCATTGCTCAAGCCTATGCCAACCTGTCTGCACCGGATTCATTTCAGGTGGCCATCCTGGATGAGCATCAGCGGGTGATCGCAACGAACGTAACCGATGGAAAGAAGGCCGTGCCTACTGTATCCGACTCATCCATGTCTGCCGCTTCTGGACAGGAAGGGATGCACGAGATATTAGAGGCCAATCAGGCCAAGTTAAAACAAACATTTCAAGAGCAATCTTCCGGCTTCATCACCTTGCAATCGGGTGGTCAGGAATATGCTGTGACCTATCGTTCGGCTGGTGATGATCAGTGGAAATTCATCAGCATGAGCCCATACCGGGATACGGATACCCGTAATAAATCCATGGTGCTGCTTGCGTTGATTCTACTGGCAGTGAACGGAACGGTCTTTTTCGTCAGTTCATTCATCATCTCGCGCAGCGTCATTAAGCCGATTCATAAGCTGCTTCGTTCCATGCAAAAAGCGCCAAGTGGCAACTTCCGCAAAGTGACGGTTGAGCTGAACAGTTACGAGTTCGCACAGCTATATGGAGGATACAACCAGATGATTGAGCAGATTGACCAGATGCTGAAACGCATCATTCAGGAGCAGCAGACGATCCGCCGAGCAGAACTGAATACACTTCAGGCGCAGATCAAGCCGCATTTTCTATATAACACACTTGATTCCATTACCTCCCTGGCGATGTCCGGCATGAACGATAAGGTATGTGAGCTGTTAGAAGCGCTTGGAAGTTACTATCGGCTGAGTGTCAGCAAAGGGCGCGAACTGATTACGCTGCACGAGGAGGTTGAGATTGTACGCAATTATCTGACGATCCAGCAGGTGCGATATCCCGGTGTATTTGAGGTGCAGTACGATATCGATTCAGACTGTGAACGAGTGATGATTCCCAAGCTTGTACTCCAGCCGCTGGTGGAAAATTCTCTTTATCATGGTATTCGTCCCAAAGGCAGCCCAGGCACGATACGTATTCAAGCTCGTCGATCCAAAGAGGGAGTACTTCTAACGATCACTGACGACGGAGTCGGCATGTCCGAGGAAGAAGTACAACAGGTTCAACGCACAGAAATGAACAGGTCTAATCGCTCGAACTCATCTAACCCATCTAACCCATCTAACCCATCTAACTCTTCTAACTCTTCTGATACTTCTAATCCTACCTATAACGCTAAATACAATCCAAGCTTTGGCTTATGGGGGACGATGGAGCGGCTTCGGATTTTTTATGACAGAGAAGATGGACTGAAGCTGCAGAGCGAGGTTGGAAAAGGAACCACCATTATCATAACGATCCCGAAGGGAGCCGATGAATCATGGAATTCACTGTGGAACCATTAAAGGTATTGATTGTGGATGATGAGTACCTCATCCGAAATCTGCTGCGCATGCGTATCGATTGGGAGCAGCAAGGCATGAGCATCATTGGTGAGGCCTCCGATGCTGAAGAGGCTTTGAATCAGGTTGAGCTGTTGCGTCCAGACATTGTGTTCACGGACATATACATGCCCAAGATGGACGGCATTGAACTGAGCGGCATCCTCATGGAGCGTTACCCAAACATAAAAATCGTGGTAGTGACGGGACATGATGAATTTGAATATGCTCGTCAGAGTGTGAAGCTGGGCATATCCGATTTTATTTTGAAACCCATCCGTGCTTCTGAATTATTACAGGTTACGACGAAGCTACGAGTGGCAATCGAGCAGGAGATGGGGCGTGAGTACGAGCTGATGAAGCTGCGGGAGGAGATGAAGCAGAGCTTGCCTTATCTCAGGGAGAGGTTTGTAAATCAATGGTTAAGTAACGTGATACCTGAGGATGAACTACAAGAGAAGGCGCGTTTCTTCGGTATTCCTATCTCGTCTGGTGAACCAGGATCACGCATCGCAGTAATGGAGGTGGAGGTTGCTGTACCGCAAGCTAAGATAGCTGCACCAGAGGTATATCCACATCTGTCCGAATCATATCACCAAACACACCAAGCACAACGAGGGCCTCAACAACAACACGGTCAGTCCCAATTAAGCCAGCATCAGACAGAAGGTCATCCACATACTGCCGAGGAAATACATATTCTGCTGCGAATGGTAGGCATGAAGCAGGTGCAGGCATTTTATCCGCAGGATTCGCAAACCATTATCGTCATGGACCCACATAACCGGATAGTTGTACTCTCGCTTGGTGCGGATACGGAATTTGCCGTTCAGGTACAGCAGCTTCAGGAAGAACTTCAACATACACTTAAGCTCGAAGGGTGTGAAGTTGATGTGACCGTAGGGATTGGGCAATGGCAATCAGGATGGGGAAGGGCCTGTGTGGGATACCGGGAAGCTTGTCGTGCACTCGATTATCAGGCGTTTGTGGGGAAAAATCAGGTTATTTGCTTCGAGGATCTGGTCATCGAAGGCGGAAAAAGGCGGTACCACTCGGATGCTCAGCTGCTCCAACAACTGCAATTTTACGTCAGTGTTGGTGCGGGGGAAGAAGCCGTATTGTTGCTGGAGCGTATGCTGTCTGTGCCGTTCTCGGACGTTTCACAGTTTCGGATGGCTGCCATGGATGTGGTTACGGAGTGCCAGCGTGCTGCCATAGAGCAGCAACTTGAGGGAGAACACGCATTGAACAAAGAGGCCGTTGCGGCCATTTTTACAGCAGGTCATCTGCCTGAACTAAAAAGCATGCTGGAGCAGCATGTCCGCACGGTATCGGATGCCATACAAGCTAAGCGACAGGCCAAAGAAGGCAATCTGATCGACCGGGTGATGGCTTATCTTGAAGAGAACATGGGCAATGCGGAAGTGGGGCTTTCCAGCACCGCGGCTGCTTTTTACGTAAGTTCGGGCCATCTGGGGCGGCTGATGAAAAAAGAGACCGGGCAGACGTTTGTGGAATATATGACGCAGCTTCGTATGAGAAAGGCCGAAACGTTGCTGAAGCAGACCGATTTAAAGGGGTATGAGATCGGGCAACAGGTAGGCATCCCGGACCCACATTATTTCAGCGTCTTGTTTAAAAAACATATCGGTCGGTCCATGAACGAATATCGGAATGTAAAAACCTGAAAAACGAGATGTAAACTCGGGAGTGTAGAGAAGGTGTGAGCGCACCCTCACTTCCGATTTCACATATGCTCGAATATTACAAATCGATGCCTGTTTTCTAAATGGAGAACAACGCACGGTTCGCCTAAAATATGGGCTAGAACCAACTAAAACACATAGGGAGGTCCATAGAGATGAAAGCGCTATTAAAAAAATCAGCAAGTCTAATTCTGACTCTGGGAATTGTAAGCAGTCTGGCGGCATGTTCATCCGGTTCGTCCGGTGGTACACAGGGGGAGAGCGATGGCAAGATTAAGCTGACGCTATGGGATCAATCGGTCGGCAATACCGATCCTTCGGCCAAACTGCTGCCCGAGATTGTTGAGAAATGGAACAGCGAGCATCCGGACATCCAGGTTGAACGTACGGGCACGACAGGAGAACAGTACAAAACCAAAGTCAAAACATCGATTGCAGCTGGTGAAGCGCCAGACCTGTTCTACGGCATGGGTGGTGGCAGCTTTATGCAGCCATATATTAAATCCGGCAATGTACTGGAAATCTCAAGTTACCTGACGGACGATATCAAAGAACGAATGGGTCCGGGTATGGCTGAGGCGATCAATATGGACGGCAAAATCTACACATTGCCCGTGTACACACATATCGCCAACCTTTACGTGAATACGGAACTGTTCGAGCAGGCGGGTGCCAAGATTCCGACCACCTATAACGAACTGCTGGATGCAGTCTCCAAGCTGAAAGCGGCGGGGATCACCCCGGCTGTGATTGGGGAAAAGGACCGCTGGCCGGGCATGTACTGGTACGACGTTATTGCGATGCGTCAGGCAGGCAATGCTGCGGTGATGGAAGCCTTTAAAGATCCGTCGAAATGGGATTCGCCCGACTTTGTAGCCGCCGCGACCAAAATGCAGCAGCTTGCGCAAGCAGGGGCGTTCAACAGCAGTATGTTCAGCATGAGCTATGACGAGATGCTTGGGGCATTTAATGCAGGCAACGGGGCAATGATGTTCCAGGCCAACTGGGTAAATGCAGGAATTGAGGACCCGTCCTCCGCAGTCAAAGGCAAAGTGAAAGTGATTCCATTCCCGGTATTTGAAGATGGCAAAGGCACAAGTACCGAAATCTTCGGCGGAGCCGTCGATGGTTTCTACATCAACCAGAATACCAAACATTCGAAGGAAGCCGTGGAATTCCTCATGTATTTGAGCGAGCAACTTGGTACACAAGGTTTCCTGGCTGGAGCGGGTCTGCCAAGCTGGAAAACAGATGCACTCGACACGTCCAGCCTGTCCTCCCTTGATCTGTCTGCGGCAGATATTATGAAAACGGCGACCTCATTCATTGCGTGGTGGGATAACATTCTGCCAGCGGAGTCTGCCGAAGCGCACAAAAACCTGATTGCCCAGCTGCTTGCCGGCGATGTAACACCGGAGGAGTTCTGCAAACAGATGGCACAGCTCAAACCAACAGAGCTGAGCCTGTAGGTCGCGCAGGTTAATATGTGCGCAACCGTAATCCTTACATGTGTACGCTCGTGAGCTTGCCAAGCTGAAGCCTGTTAACAATGAAGATGAACCCAAACAAGGCGTGGTCCGGAATATCCGGTCACGCCTTTGAGAGGAGAACAACAATGAACTCTGTATTTTCCAATAAAGGCACGATAGCTGTCTTTGTACTGCCCACCCTGATTCTGTTCTGTGGCATTGTGCTCATTCCAATCTTTGTCTCCAGTTATTACAGTCTGCTGGACTGGAACGGCGTAGGCAGGGGTACATTTATTGGTCTGGACAACTATGTAGAGATGTTTAAGGATACCCGTGTGCTGAATTCGATCAAGAACTCCCTGTTATTCGCGGGTGCTTCGGTGTTCATTCAACTGCCGATCTCGCTGGTGCTCGCACTAATTCTGGCGTCCAATGTCAAGGGGGAAGGTTTCTACCGGACCGTGTATTTTATCCCGGTGTTGATCTCAACGGTGGTTATTGCCCAGTTGTGGTCAAAAATCTACAATGCCGATTACGGCCTGCTGAATGTGCTGCTGCAAAGTATCGGCTTATCCAGCCTGGCACAGGACTGGCTGGGGCAGAAGGACACCGCGCTGGCGGCATCGTTTATTCCGACCTTGTGGCAGTACGTAGGGTATCACATGCTGCTGATGTATGCAGGAGCGAAGTCCGTGTCTCAGGACGTACTCGAAGCTGCCCGAATGGATGGTGCTTCCCGTATTCGCACGGCGTGGTCCATCATGATCCCGCTGATGAAGCCAATACTGAAGGTAAGCCTTGTTTTTTCGGTCATCGGCGCATTCAAGGTGTTTGACTTGATCTATGTGCTGACTGGAGGCGGGCCGTTCTACACCACTGAAGTGCCGAGCACGCTGATGTACGCTACCATTTTTGATACGTTCCGGTACGGATATGGCAGTGCAATCTCGGTCTTTATCATTGTGGAGTGTCTGGTCTGTACGATCCTCATTAATTCATTGTTCAAAACGGAGTAGAGGGAGGCAAAAGGCATGAGTACCGTAGAAGTCATGTTGAAAAAAAAGCCCAAGCCGAGGTCCATCTCCGGACCGATCGGGAAAGTGTTCCTGCAAGCGTTTCTGATCCTCGTCGCGATTGTGCAGATCTACCCGCTCATCTGGCTGGCACTGTTTTCCCTGAAGGATAACAGTGAGATTTTCAGCGGTGATGTAGCCGGGTTGCCCAAAGCATTTCTGTGGAGCAACTACACCAAAGCAATGTCCGACGGCCATGTGCTGACCTATTTTATGAATAGTGTGCTGGTTACTGCGGCCTCCATTGTCTTGGTACTGATCCTGTCCTCCATGACGGGATACGCAATCACGAGAATGAATTGGAAGCTTAGCGGGTTGACGATGACGATTATTTTGCTGGGCATGATGGTGCCGATTCATGCGGCGTTGCTGCCATTGTTTATTATTTTGAAGAATCTGAGCCTGCTCAACAGCTACTGGTCTCTGATCATTCCTTATGTGGCATTTGGCATTCCGATGGCGGTATTCATTCTGGGTAGCTTTTTCAAAGGTATCCCAAGAGAGATGGAAGAGTCGGCGGTTATCGACGGCTGCGGCGTATACCGGACGTTTTTCTCCATTATCCTGCCACTTGTGCGTCCGGCCATATCAACTGTAGCGATCTTCACATTTCTGTCCTGCTGGAATGAGCTGATGTTTGCAGTTACGTTTATCAATAACACGGCTTACCAGACGTTGACGGTGGGCATGATGTCGATGGTGGGAACGTACATTACGCAATGGGGTATCATTGGTGCTGGACTGATGATTACGACGGTGCCAACGGTGGTCATCTATCTGTTGCTGAACAAACAGGTGCAGAAGAGTATGATCGCAGGTGCGATCAAAGGTTAGCTGGAGGCTGGACTGGGGAGCGTAAGAAGGGGCTTGCTGCTCACTCACTGTACTCTCTTTCTGGTGGATATCGGCTTGATTCGGGACTTCGCAAGGAGTGATCTCTGGACTAGACCGGAGCCTGTGGACATGGAATAATAAGGGGGTAAGTAGCCAGGCAGTTGCAGAGAGGGGTCATTATTTATGGTCAATACCGCGATGGTAGTGCAGGAGTCTGTTCGGGAAAAAGTTGTGGCGTTCACGTTTGATGATGGGCCACATCCGGTGTATACACCTCAAGTGCTTGAGATATTCCGCCGTGCGGGTGGGCGGGCGACGTTTTTCATGATTGGCCAAGAGATGGAGAACCACCCGGAGATTGCGGCGGAGGTGCACCGGGAAGGGCATGAGATCGCTAACCATACGTACACGCATCCGGATCTGACCAAGTTGACGCTGGAGGAAGCCGGGGAGGAGCTACAACGCGCAGAAAATCTTGTTCAAGAAGTTACGGGGCAACCTGCCCGCAGCTTCCGACCGCCGTATTTTGGCGTAAACGATGATATATTGTCTCTGGCAGCGGAGCGTGGATATCGCACGATTGGTGCGGTGAACGGTGATGCGAGGGATTGGGACAATCCCGGTGTTGAGCACATTCTGGAGCACACCCGGTCTGCGGTGAAACCTGGTAGCGTGCTCATATTTCATGACGGGTACGGGGATCGTTCCCAGACGGTGGAGGCGGTTCGTGTGCTGGTGGAGGAACTGGTCACGGAAGGGTACCGTATGGTGACGGTGAGTGAGCTGTTAGACATTTCTAGTGAGCATGATGCAAAGACGACATAATCAAGTGGGCCCATCATTCTTTGAATGACAGGGTCCTTTTTTAATATATATAATGCATAGGAAGAACGGAGCGGGAGATCAAACTTTGCTTGCCCTCTCAAACTACTTTATAATAATAGGCTAAACTAGATTATGTCAGGAGGAAACAATGGACTTTATCAGAAATCAACTAGAAGAACTCGGCATGAGTGGACCCTCCATTGGTTATCTTTCAAACATCATTATGATTATTTTTATAGCAGTGATCTCGATATTGGCAAATGTGATTGCTAAGCGAGTGGTACTGAAGACGGTTCATCGTATCGTAAGTAACAACCGTTTCAAGTGGGGCCATATTGTGGTTCAAAAAAATTTATTTCAGAAACTGTCGCATCTTGTACCAGCCATTATAATCTATTATTCTGCTTATATTTTCTCGCCCTATCAGGCCATAATTGAAAAATCAGCAATGACCTACATGATTGTCATCATGATTACGGTTCTGAATGCTCTGCTGAATGTGTTCGATGATATCTATCGTACCTATGAGGTGTCGAAGATTCGCCCAATCAAGAGTTACATTCAGGTAGCCAAGATTGTCCTGTTCATTATCGGGGGCATTATCGTCATCTCCAGCCTGATCGGACAGAACCCGCTCATTATCCTCAGTGGACTGGGGGCGTTATCGGCAGTATTAATGCTGGTATTCAAAGACTCGATCTTGGGCCTCGTGGCTGGTGTACAGCTATCGTCGAACGATATGGTGCGTGTTGGTGACTGGATCGAGATGCCAAAGTATAATGCGGACGGTGACGTCATCGACATTACTTTGAATACGGTAAAGGTTATGAATTTTGATAAAACGATTACGATGATTCCAAGCTACGCCCTCATTTCGGATTCGTTCCGTAACTGGAGAGGGATGCAGGTGTCCGGTGGCAGAAGGATTAAGCGGAGTATCTATATTGATATCAGCAGTATCCGTTTTTGTACGGAAGAGATGGTGGCTGAATTTGAGAAAATCCACTACCTGACTGATTATGTCACGGCGAAATTGAAAGAAATTCAGGCTTACAACATGGAGCACCAGGTGAATACCGAAAGCAACGTGAATGGCAGACAACTGACAAACGTCGGTGTATTCCGGGAATATATCCATCAATATTTGAGGAATCATCCAAAAATCAATAAAGATATGACGATGATTGTGCGACAATTAGCACCGGAAGATCGCGGGCTGCCTCTGGAAATCTATGCATTCAGCAATGATATCAACTGGGGTGTATATGAGAACGTTCAGGCGGATATCTTTGACCATATCTTCGCGGTGGCGTCAACATTTGGACTACGGGCCTTCCAGAATCCAACCGGACATGACATTGTGCAGCTGAAAGAGGATAAGCAATATGCGCGAGAGTATTAAGAAGATTTATCAAAATAGATGTGACGGCCACCATATTGGTGGTCTTTTTTACGTTTGGATGCACCTCCAATTCGGCCATGGGTGAGAACACGTCACAGTTCTGGAATCGTGTTCAAATGCAGTTAGAAAAACAGAGATGCTGTAAATATAAGTGGACAATACATATTTTTTTCATTATATTATAATTAATTCCATATTTTGAAAGGAGTGATTTGGAGCTTTTTCTGATCAGGCGTGTCTATGAACGAGGGAAAAGCATGGAGTCTCTTTGGCGTGCTAACTTTTCAAAAGAAATGGAGGGAGAATGAAATGAAGAAAACATTGTATTCTGTTATTATGATGACGCTTTTATCAGGATCGATTGTGGGTACGGCCTTGGCGGATAATTACGAGTCGAATGACACTTTGAGCAGCGCGTATAAAATCCCAACGCAAACGGTGGCCACTCCCTACGGTCCGGCATACTGGGGTGGAAGTGCTTGGTCTTATCTATCTTCCCCGACAGATGTAGACTACTTTACATTCAGAGGGCATGGCAAATCGGTCGTGCTTGGTTCTCCTTCCGGCTATGATTACGATTTGTACGCCTATGACAGCGCTGGAAATTTGGTTGCTTCTTCTACGAATACGTCAGGAGCGGATACCGTTCTTGTCGACTACAATAATGTATATTTTAAAGTGGTAAGCAAAGATGGACGATACAGCGATACCGATGCTTACAGCGTAACCTTTTATAAAAGGGATGTCTGGGTGCCGTGACCAGCTCGTGAGAGTAAAACAACGTTAGGTATCGTAGACTTTAATGCTTCCGTCTCATGAATAGGAACTCTACCGCCTCAATGAGGTAGTAGAGTTTTATTTATTCAAGCCAATGGTCTGGAAGAATGGGTTACCATGTCTCCCACTTGAGTTCATTGGAAAATTTAATGGAGGTGAGTGCCGTGGCACGTGTATTAGTTGTGATGATCCCTGCAGAAGGCCATATCAATCCGTCGCTTGGATTAATCAAGGAACTGATAGAGAACGGTGATGAAGTGGTCTACTGTTGTACCGAAAAATACCGGACGAAGATTGAAGCGTTAGGCGCACAATTTAAGGCCTACTCCTTCAACGAGGCAACCCTGCTCAACAACCCTGGTATGAAGCCATTTGAACTCAAGCATCCTTACCAATTTTTATATATGATATTGAATAAAGTGATTCAACGCTTTATACCAGATGTTCTGAATCTGATCGAACATGAAACCTACGATTATATCATTTTTGATTCCATCATAGGCTGGGGAGGACAAATTCTGGGTGAGAAGCTAGGTATACCAACGGTATGTTCAACCAGCACCTTTGTTTTTGTGGAGCCTCTTGGATCAGACAATCAACTGAAGGATGATACGGAGGAGGTCAAGGAGCTATATAACAGCATCGTGGAAATGTCCCAGCAAATAGCTTCCCAGTTCGATGTGGCTGTACCTTCCCTGGCGGAACTTTCAGGGCATTCAGGACAACTGAAGATTGTGTATACAAGTCGTTATTTTCAACCCCTGGGGGACAAGCTGGACGACAGCTTTGTGTTCACTGGCCCGTCCATTATTCCTCGTAAGGATGCGCCAGCTTTTGCAAATGAATCTCTGCATGCTCTTTATAAGCAGGTCGTTTATATTTCGATGGGAACCATTTTAAATAAAGATCTCGAGTTTTATAAGCTTTGCTTTACGGCCTTTCGTAATTTGCCTGTGCAGTTTATATTATCTTCTGGGAAGGATACCGATATAGAGCCTATTGCTGATCTCATTCCTGACAATTTCATCATAAGACCCTATGTCCCTCAACTGGAAGTGTTGCAGTGTGTAGATGCTTTTCTGACACATGCAGGCATGAACAGTACCAGCGAAGCTTTGTATTACAATGTACCATTAATCATGCTCCCGTTAACATCGGATCAGCCGCGTGTAGCAGGTCGGGTAGAGGAGTTGGGAGCAGGTGTCATCGTGGACAAAAATAACCTTACACCCGATGTGCTTAGAAACGCAGTATTAGAAGTGCTCGGCAATGCCTCCTACAGGGAACAGGCAGGGGTTATTGGGAAAACGTTACGCGATGCTGGCGGGTATAAGCAGGCTGCTATGGCCATTAAGAACTTTATAGGCAATCAACCGTTATCGGCCACGCCCATCTCTTCGTTTGAATGAAAAGGAGACTGCCTTTCCTGAGAGCAAGACGAGAAAGCTGTCACCCGACTAAAACGGAGTGTTGATTTCCAATTGATTCAAGCGCGTATGGAGGGGTAGATAAACGGAGAGGGGCATTATTTTTACCATATTGTTCGTATACCTTTTGCAAAGGAGAGTCTTCAGATGAATCATCACATTCCGGAATATACATTGAACGATGGCCTGAAAGTGCCTGCAATTGGATTTGGTACCTATAGTTTAAAAGGTGAAGAAGGCGTTAAATCGATCGCGTCCGCAATGGATGCGGGTTATCGATTAATTGATACGGCGTATAACTATGAGAATGAGGCAACGGTGGGCAGAGCAATCAAACAAAGCTCCATCGCCAGAGAAGATCTACTCATTTCCTCGAAGTTGCCGGGGCGTTATCACGCTCATGATAAAGCACTTGTGGCGATCCAGGAATCCCTGTACAGAGCGGATCTGGATTATTACGACCTGTATCTGATTCACTGGCCCAATCCGAAGAAGGACATGTATGTCGAGGCATGGCAAGCGCTGATCGAAGCCAAAAAACGTGGATATATCCGATCCATTGGAGTCAGCAACTTCCTGCCTGAGCACAATGAACGGCTGATTAAGGAAACGGGGATAGCGCCGAGTCTGAATCAGATTGAGCTGCATCCATTCTTCGACCAAGCCGATCAGCGGGAACAGGATACGAAGCATGGCATCGTGAACGAATCCTGGAGTCCGATTGGACGTGGCAATGATGCCGTACAGGATATTCTGAAGGATGAGAATATTCTTCGGATCGCGGAAACGCATGGCAAAACGCCAACCCAGATCATTCTGCGCTGGCATGTTCAGCTGGGTTCCATTCCCATTCCGAAAGCCGGCTCCTTGCAGCATCAGCAGGAAAATATCGATATATTCGATTTTGAGTTGAGCACAGAAGAGATGCAGCTCATCTCTGCATTTAATCGTCCGGATGGACGTTTGTGGGATCAGGATCCAAGCGAGTACGAAGAATTTTAAAGAATGACAAATAAAGGGCTGCTCTCATGTCAGATATGACAGGAGGCAGCCCTTCATTGTTGAAGCATAGTAAGCAATATTGCAGTTTTTCTTGTTGCGTAATTCTGTTTACTGTCCCGCAGGGATACGGAAAGTTAGAATCTCATACGGTTTGATATCAAAAGTAATTCGACCATTTTCCACGGCGCATTCCGCTTCGTTGTTCTCGAGCAAATCACATGCGTACGCCGTAGCACCTGCTCCCTCAGGCAATTGCAGGGAAGCACGGCTGCGGCGGCCATGTGCTTCGTAGACTCGGATGATCATATCATCGTTGTTCTCGGCTTTTTTGATAACCTCCAGCACGACATTATCCTGATCGACCGATGCAAGTGACCATGTTCCCGGCAAGGTACCGGTTTGAGGACTTACTTCACGGGCAACCAGCGGACGATTGAGATCATAAGCGGCTTGGATGACACGTCCCTCACGGAAGTCGCCCTGATGCGGATAGAGCGCGTAGGTGAATACGTGCTGCTCTTTGTCGGCATTTTCATTCGGGTACGTTGCGCTCTTGATCAGCGACAGTCGCATCACCGAGTTATGAATGTCATATCCATATTTGCAGTCGTTCAGCAGAGCAGCACCGTACCCGTTCTCCGCCAGATCTGCCCACTTCTGCCCGCATACTTCAAACCGGGCTTGATCCCAGCTCGTATTACGGTGGGTAGCACGCTCAACGTTGCCGTACTGGATTTCGTAGACTGCTTTCTCACTCCAGATATCGAGCGGGAAGGCGGCTTTCAGCAGCAAATGCTCCTGCTTCCAGTCCACAAACGTACGGAAATCAATCCGGCGTGTATGCGCGTAGAAGATGATCGTCTGCTTAATGACCGAGTCCAGGAACTGTCGCTTCACTTGAAGCACGGAACGTACGGGCCCGCTTTCAACCCACTCCAGCGACTGCAGGTCATTAATTTCCCACATATGCTGTTCATAATAATCGTCAATGTTCCATGCCTCGTATTCCGCAGGTCGATCCTCGAACACTTGCAGCACGTTACCACGCTTGCCAGACTGGAGCAGCTCACGGCCTTCCAGCTTGTCCCATACGGATGTGAACTCGGCACTTTCATTCATGTGAATATCGTACCAAGGTGTGTGGATATGGCGCCGATCTGCTTCCCACTGTGCAACCGAAACTCCCGCGACAAGCTCGTCTGTTAGATCTAGTGTGATTCGGAAAGATTTATACCCGGATGCAGGCACGTTCTCTGCAAGGAACACAAGTCCGCCTTCGGGAGTCCGCTGGCTTGGTACAGGGTGATCTCCATCGTAGACGGTTACTTTTCTTGCAAAAGCAGGCAGCTCAACCACATCCGTCCGTACAAATCCGGTGGTGTTAAATACCGCAATGGCTTCCCCATCAGATGTAATTCGGCTTGCGATGCCGTTCAGTGCACTGTCTTTCAGCTCATCCGTGACACGTAGCACTTCTTCATATTGCTCTTTGGAATCCACATATACCTGCTCAATGGAGCTGCCCGGGAGAATATCATGGAACTGGTTCAGCATCGTCAGCTTCCATGCATGCTCCAGTGCATCGGTTGGATAGGCCGCCTGTGCATTCGCATGACGATGAATCATGGCATACAATTCGGTATCGGCCAGCGCAAATTCGCTATGACGGTTGTACCGTTTGTTGCGCGCCATGGACGTGTAGGTGCCCCGGTGATACTCCAGATACAGCTCACCCGACCAGCGGGGAACGGAAGGAACATCCGCCAGATTTTGCTCCAGCTTCTCGAAAAACTCGCGTACAAAGGTACGTTTCACCGCGGGTACACCCGGCAATCCGACATCAAGTCGTCTGCCATGCTCCAGCATCTCTTCGGTTGGTCCGCCGCCGCCATCTCCGAATCCAAAACATTGCAGGACATCTGCATTGATGTTTTTGTTCTGGTATCGCTGCCACGTGCCTTTTACTTGCGAAGCATTAAATCGTCCATTATAGGTCGTTTCGAAGCGACGTTGCCTGAAATCGGGATGTTTGTCATAATCTGTTGCTGTGATGAAATGGGTCAGGACCTCTGATCCGTCGATTCCTCTCCAGTACATCGTGTCGTTTGGAATCTGGTTTGTATCATTCCAGGCAATTTTGGTTGTCATAAAATAATCAATGCCGCTCTTGCGCATAATCTGCGGCATCGCTGCACTATAACCAAATACATCCGGCAACCAGAGCACACGGTTCTCCACGCCGAATTCTTCCTTGAAGAAACGTTTGCCGTAGATAATCTGACGGATCATGGATTCACCCGAAATCAGGTTACAATCGGCTTCCAGCCACATCGAACCTTCCGCTTCCCAGCGGCCTTCGGCCACCTTTTCCTTGATTTTCTCATATAGGGACGGATAGTCTGCTTTCAGGTACGCATACAGCTGGGGCTGAGAAGACATGAACGTATATTCTGGAAACTTGTCCATTAGATACAATACACTCGCGAAGCTGCGAATGACCTTCTCGCGAGTCTGATCCAACGTCCACAGCCATGCCACATCGATATGCGTGTGTCCGATACAGTGCACGGTAGGGATGTGATCACCGGCAGGGCGGATATCACCATAGACATGATCTTGCAGATATCGGCGTGCTTCCAGTACCGACGCATGGAATTCTGAGCTGTTTTCCTGGCGCAAATCCAGCAGATTCACGGCTTTATTCAGATGTTCGACCAACTTCAGCCGCTCCAGATCATCCTCACGCAGCAGATCCGCAGCATCCAGCGCAGCCTTGAGATCATAATACAAATCGGAGACTTGCTGATGATGCTCGGCGATATATACATTTAGAAAAACATCCGCGGCAGACGTACTGCAATACGCATATAATGCCAACTCAAACTCTTCGCCCTTCACTGCGGATGAGGTCAAGTCGATTTCCGTATGATTAACATCCAGACCGCAGATCAATTCCCCATTGAGGAATGCTAAGAATTGCGGATTGTCATAATTCCAGATGTCGTCAGCACCGGTGACGATGGCACACACGACCTTTTTTCCTTCCATCTGATCCGGGATGTGAATGCGGGTTTTGAAGCAGCTGTGTACATCTTTGCCACCCCAGCCATCACCCTTACGGAATACATCCCAGGAGGAAGGGTCCTCATGCACCAGTTCCCAGGAGTGGTAACCACTTTCTTTATGATAAAGCTCAGGGATATATGTCTTTGAGGTTAGTCGTGCACGTTCCAAGTGTTTCACAATGGTATGGATTCGAGTATACAAGGAATTCATTTTCATGTTGGTTTCCCACCTTGGTTTGTAGTAAGTACAGGCTGTAGTCGTTGTTGGAGTGATGATACTGCAAGCGCTAACATATTAACTCTATCATAACAAAAGAGAAATGGGCGAAACTATGTATTGTATGCTGAAAATAACGTCTTTTTATTGCATTTCATGCTAAAATAAAATCATTAGAATCAGGATAGGGGGCATGTCCATGACACCATCGGTTTTGGCATACGAGCAAGGATATGCGATCCATGTGAACCAGCCTGGAGATTCACTTTTTTATCATCTGGATTATGACGAGCGCTCCCATGAACTGAATATGGAATTTCAGCATTTCCATGATTTCTATGAAATCTGTATTCTTCTGGATCGAACAGCTGCGCACATCATTGAAGGCAGTTTATATGAGATCCAGCCTCTGGATATCGTTCTGTTGCGGCCTTCATTGCTGCATAAAACGCAATATCCGAAGGGTGTTCCGCCGAAACGATTGATGATCACCTTTGCCATGCCACGTAATACACCTGGTCTTGATAGCGGTTACACAGAGCTGTTTTCGATTTTTAATAAACCGGTCCCGATATTCCGATTTACAGAAGAAAGACGCAAGGAAGTCCTCGCGCCGATCAATGATATTTTTGCTATATCGCAGCAGCCTTCTGCACTTCAAAAGGTTGTGATTCATCATAGATTTGTTGAGTTTCTGTGTGCAATTCATCGTTACTCGGCAGAGAACGGGTACGTTCGTGAAGAGACAGGATCATCGATGTCCCGGCGTATGTATGCCGTTGCATCGTATATTCATAGCCATTATCAACAGGATTTATCTCTGGATGAGGTTTCTAAGCAATTCTATGTAAGTGCCCATCACTTGTCTCGCCAATTCAACAAAGTCACCGGCTTCACCTTCACGGAGTATGTGCAGATGACTCGTATTCGGAATGCCCAGCAATTGCTGCTGAATTCGAGGGAGAAAATTACGGATATTGCTGCACAGTGCGGTTTCGCAAGCTTCTCCCAGTTCAATCGCATCTTCAACAAACAGAGCGGTATGTCACCAAGTGCCTATCGCCAGAACAGACCTCCACAGAGCGAACGTAAGATGATGCTTGCGGGCGAGACCCGAGTGACTTGAGCACCTAGATGAGATGTACGAGGGTAGTGATGGACAGGTCTAAAGCGCTACTTAAGTGGTTATTTTCTGGACAGAAGCCTTACATAACATGAATAGATAAGGACATGACGGGTATGTTGATGTGTCAGTATATTCATGATTCTGCCAGGGATAATCCTCCATCACTCATCCGATATACTTTATCGCAATATTCAAGCATGCGCTCATCATGGGTAACCATAATGGCTGCTTTTTGGCGTGATTTCACCTCGTGTGCAATTAGACTGACCACTTCATGTGCTCGTTTGGTATCTAAACTTGCTGTCGGTTCATCCGCCAAAATGATGTTGGGATTATTCATTAAAGCACGAGCTATTGCTGTCCGTTGCTTCTCCCCACCTGATAGCTCTTCTGGGAAACTGTTCAACTTCAAACCCAGACCCAGTTCCTCTAACAGCTTAGAGGCAAATTCCTTATCCTGCTTTCCAACCTTGCCAGACATTCTTTTTACCACGAGCAATTGATCAAGAACATTTAAATAGGGAACCAAATTCGAAGATTGCATAATGAACCCAATTTCCTGCAACCTAATATTAGACAGTTCTTTCTCAGTAAGTGCAGAGATGTTATTCCCATTTAGTTGAACCTCGCCTTCAGAGGCTTTAAGCATTGCTCCAGCAATAGATAAGAACGTACTTTTACCAGAACCGGAAGGTCCAACTACAGCAACAAACTCTCCCGGCTCTACTGATATGGATACATGATCGAGTGCAGTGATTTGATTGTTTCCTTCGGCATAATACATGGTGACTTCATTCATGTGCAATCCCTTAACCATTATTCAACCCTCCCGAGCGCCTTGAGCGGATCAATCTTTGTAATTTTACGAACAGAAACCATCGAACTTAACATAGCGATAATGAGCAGGATAACAGAATACGTGACAACAAGACTGGTTTCCAGCTTGAATGGCATACCTTTTGGCATGATCGCTGCTGTTCCATAGGTCAGCAAGATTCCAATAACAATGCTAGTCAGTGAAAGTACAAACACTTGCGAGATAATGGTTTTCCCCAAGAATCGGTTACTGGCACCGATCGCTTTCATAATGCCGAACTGATTGGTCTTTTGCATCGTGATGACATAAAAGAATACCCCAAGCACAAATGCGGAGATCGCAAGCAAAAATGCAAGCATCATTAGAATTGTACCGTTCTCTTCTTTGTACCCTGGCATACCTTGAACGGCTGCCGCTCGGGTAACCGTATCCGTACCTGATAGCATGTTATTAATTACATTTGGCTCGATATCCTTGCCTTGTAACATGATCGCATTCACGGGTCCTGTAACTCCTTTATCCGAACCTGGAGCCGCGAAGGTAATCTTCCGCCATTCATCCATTGGAGTAAATACGGATGCGACGTGGTTATAGGTCTGATTCTCCACATATCCGATAATTGTCAATGATTCCGTCGTTCCATCCAGTTGAAACGTGTCCCCAAGTTGATAGCCCTCATCTTTCATGGTTGAATTCACCACGACACCCGTAGGGTTCTCGGAAGACAGGCTTTCACCTTCTACAATAGCTGGTTCCAAAAAGCTTCCTGGGTCAATTCCTATAATCGCTATATCTACCTTATCTTCATTCTTGGTGTTATTCTCTTTCAGTGCCGTTGCCATCGTACTTCCCATGGGTGCAGCAGCATCCACATTTGGCAGCTTTTCTGCCTCAGCAACCAATTGATCTGACAGCAGAGACTTGCTCATGGAAGACTGTGACCCTTCTTCAAAGATGACATAATCAGCCTTCATGGTCTTGAATGTTGAAGCAGCTAGCGTAGATAAACCATTCCCCAGACCGGATAAAATAAAGACTAACCAAGCCATTAGTACGAAAATAATAATAATCATTAAAAATTTCATTTTACTATGCATTAATTCCTTCATAGCTAAAAACATGATCTGTTCAACTCCTTCTTTCGTTTTTTTATTGACACATGTGTCAAATTAGAGGTGTAACCACGTGGTTTATATAATTAAACGATATAAATGACACATGTGTCAAATTTAATCCAAGAATAAATCTAGCTCTTGGCCCCCCCAACCCACATTTGAAACAACAACTTACCCCAATCAGGCGTAGGGATATTTAGCATATTAGGCGTATTAATTAAGTTGAAGAAAACACCAATAAGTACAGGTAGAGGAATATCTTGTCGCAGGGCTTGGCCCTGCTGAGCACGTTCAAACAAGCGTGATAATTGAATTTTAAGAGTCATATGTGCTTTCTCAATAAATTCAATATCTCTCGCTGCTGCGGAAGAATTAGTCGTATTAATTTTACTGGCATCTCCCAAAAGTTGATGGAGCGTAGATTCTTCTGCGTAAATGAGGAGCAATTGTTCGAGAGCATCCATTGGATCTGTCTCATCAATGGCTAATGAATTCTCTAATACGGTTGATATGGAGCGCTTCATACAAGCAGCAACAATCTCTTCTTTATTAGAGTAATATTGATATATCGTGCTCCGGGCTCCGGACAGATGCTGTGAGAGCAGCTTGAGATGAAAACCGTCGTAGCCATGCTCAAGTATTAATTTTTTTGTTGTGTCCAGTAGCTCTGTCTCAGTGAAAGATTGTTTTCTTCCCATAAAATCTCTTCCTTTTTATCGTTTAAAATCTATGTGTTAATTTCACACGATCGATGAGTGTTGTTAATGAAGAAGTACTCGCTTCTTTAGTTTACTATGACCAGTTTAGCATATGTTTGATAGGCATCCTACAAAACAAGACCAGCTGTCTTAATAATGGGTGTTAATCCAATTGAAAAATCCGGTATACCAGCGATTGGGAAGGTCATATTGTAATCGGGTTGCTCAAGCCAATCACTTTTCGCTTAATTATAAACTTGTGGACCATATACAAAAAAGGCAAACCCTC
Source organism: Paenibacillus sp. AGC31 (assembly GCF_057334655.1). Classification (NCBI taxonomy): domain Bacteria; kingdom Bacillati; phylum Bacillota; class Bacilli; order Caryophanales; family Paenibacillaceae; genus Paenibacillus; species Paenibacillus sp. AGC31. The sequence continues at coordinate 412 of NZ_JBHFJH010000012.1, read as the reverse complement.
TAAGTAAACTGTACCCTATGTAAAGGACATTTCTAAAAAAAACTATATGGCTTCAAGAAGATGATCTCTGTATTGTACAGGGGTCATCCTTTTTAGGTTCCACTGGTATCTATAGTGATTATAGTAGGTCATATAGGCTTTAACTTCACGTTTGACTTCGTCTAACGTGGCATAGCTCTTTAAGGAAGTTTCATCCTTAAAATGACCAAAAAACGACTCCTGCGGTGCGTTATCCCAACAATTTCCTCGTCTTGACATGGATTGTCCAAGCCCCATCCGTTTCACTTTCTTCTGAAAATCCGGATGAGTGTAATGCGTACCTTGATCGGAATGAATGAAGGCATTACGACTCTTCTTGAATTTGCGATTTTTCTGTAAGTGAAGCAACGTGTTTGTCGCCAGATCCATCGTC
>NZ_JBHFJH010000011.1:0-8589 GCF_057334655.1 Paenibacillus sp. AGC31 | reverse complement strand
GCTTTCGGGTACACGCGAGGTCACGCCCCGCAGTCGAATGCAAACCTGTCCCTCTGAATCGCACAGCTCCAGATCCAGTTTACGGACGCTAGCCTCCGCAGCGGAAGATGCCGCAGACTCGGGGCGAACACGCACCACCGCCCACATGTGCGCCTGGCAAGGGGATATCACTTCCGCCTCCTCCAGTGCAAAAGGCAACGGAGCGGAGGCGGGCGGGTTCCCATGTCGTTCTGTTGTGCTCGCAAGAGCCGTGCTCTCCAAGCTTACTGTCCCCTCCTGAGTAGTGGATCTCAGCACTTCCGCGATCTGATCTCCGGCCAGCAGGGCGATGGATGCTTGCAAGGCCCCATCCACCATACCGGGATGCAGCACAGTATCCGCTTGCCCTTCGAAGAACGCTTGTGGCAGACGCAACTGCGCCAAGGTCTCGTTTGCCCCCCATTGCAATTCGGCAATGGTCTGATGGGACGGACCGTACTCCAGACCCAGTTTTCGGAATGCTTCATAACAAACTGCTCCACTGGCCTGTCCCTCTGTACACCGGCTGCGTACAGCGTGCAAATCCAAGGTTTGCACGGTTTCTACGAGAGGTCTTCCTACACTTACACGCCCTTGACTATACACCGCTTCGCTGGACTCAATTGATGACGCTGCCGATATTTTATAGGACAAGCTCTCATCTGCCTCAGCCTCAAGCGCCAGATGAACCTCCAGAGGCTCCTCTCCAACAACGAGCGGCCTGCTCCACATTACATGCCGCAGCAGCAGACTGTGTGTGAGCGGAGGCCAATTCGCTGCATGCGCCGCTGCTGCCCGGGCCATCTCCAGCTGAACAACAGCTGGAAGCAGCTTGTGCCCCTGTACAACATGATCGCTTAGGAAAGGCTCATTGCCATTGAACTGACTGCTGTACCACTGGCCCCGCAGCAGATCCGAACGGTTGTGGTGCAGCATGGAGTGCAGTAATATGCTCTCATTTGATGGTTTAACTATTGTTGGTTTCTCTATTAATGGTGAGCAATTCATTTCTTCGTGCTCCACCCAATACCGCTCTCTGGCAAATGGATAGGTGGGTAAGGATATGGTCCAATAGTGACCCTGCTCAAACAACAGATCATAATCAAGTTCATATCCCTGGATATACAGATCCGCTGCAGTACCCAGATGTTCTAAATATTCGCTTGCATGTGTCGTCTTCTGACAACTCCGCAAACATTCATTCCCATATCGCTGTAATGAGGAGTGCTCATGTGAAGTGTCCGGTGTTCCTTGTGAAACCCGAACCTGTGGTGCACTTCCCTTATCCAACCAGCGTTGAAGTATAGTCATCGCTTCATTCAGACTTCGGGTCACACAGGCGAGGCGGAAATCCATATGTTTGCGTCCCAATAACAGCGTGTAGCTCAAGTTACCGCAATCCTGTTCCGGCAATTGTCTTCCGTAGGCGGTGAGTTGTTCAACCTGCTGACGCAATTGTTCGGCGGTACGGGCTGAAAGTGCAATCAAATATCCTGGCATCGGCTCTGACGCTCTGGATTGCAGAGGTCCCTCCTCAATGACCATATGTGCATTCGTACCACTGAAACCAAATGAACTGATTGCAGCACATCTTTTGCCACTTGACCCGGCTTTCCATTCCATCGTGTCTGTAGGGATATAGAACGGGCTGTCATTTAAGACAATCTGGCTGTTGGCTTGATGAAAATGAATGGAGGGGGCTATTTTTTGATGACGCATCCCCAGCATAATTTTAAACAAACCCGCTACTCCAGCTGCCGTGGCCGTATGACCGATATTGCTTTTTACCGAGCCGATCGCGCAGAACTGCTTTTCGTCCGTATGTTTTCTAAACGCCTGCGCCAATGCATTGAACTCAATCGGGTCTCCCAGCCTGGTCCCTGTCCCATGAGCCTCGACCAGCTGGATGTGTTCAGGATTAATATTAAAAGTCTCATATACGTTCTGCTCAAGCCGTTCCTGGGATTTCGCACTGGGAGCCGTAATTCCATTGGTGGACCCATCCTGGTTTATTCCGCTCCCTCGAATGACTCCGTAAATCTGGTCACCGTCATCCAGCGCCTCGCTAAGCCTTTTCAGGATAACAACCCCTGCGCCTTCTCCTGGAACAAAACCATCTGCTGCTTCATCAAAGGTATGACACCGTCCTGTTGGAGACAGCATTCCCGCTCGATTGGAGGCAATGTAGAATCCAGGGGTGGACTGGATGAATACGCCTCCGGCAAGAGCCATATTCGTCTCGCCTGACCATAATCCTTGACATGCCAGATGAATGGCCACCAATGAACTGGAACAGGCTGTATCCACTGTAATGGCCGGACCGTGCAGATTCAGGTAATAGGCTATGCGAGCAGGCACAATAGAATTGGCGTTCCCCCAGAAAGCCTGCGGAGGGCCCTCATGTCCAAATATGCTTTGATAATCCATGCCGCTGCAGCCTACATAGACACCACATTGAAGGCCCTCGGCCTTTTTGCCAGCATAACCGCCATCTTCAAGCGCCTTCCAGGACTCCTCCAAAAAAATGCGCTGCTGCGGGTCCATATAGGTGGCTTCCACGCCGGATATATTAAAAAACAGAGGATCGAAACGATCAAAATCCTCTATAAAGCTGCCATGTCGACAATAAGACTGCTGATCCGCGTAATAAGCGTCCAGATCCCAACGTTTTACCTCTCCAATCAGATCATTCCCGGCTTGCAAATGTTGCCATAAATCCTCAGGATTGCGACTTTGTGCAAATCGGCCACTGATTCCAATAATCGCTATTTCCTCCCTGACTGACGGTGTTTCTTGATTCATTATGGCCTCTTCTACCACAACGTTTTGCTCCCAAGGCTTAGCAGAATATGGCTTAAAACGTTGTTCTTCAGGGATATGTACCACAATTTTGCCGATATTACTGCGGTTTCCCATAGCCTTATATGCTTCTTTCACTTGTTGAAAAGGATAAGTGGCATATATCGTCGGACGAACGATGTTCTGGTCAATTAGGATCGCCATTTCCTTCATATAGGTTCGAATTATAGATGGATCACGGAAGGCCATGCGTCGCAAATCTACCGAATAAAATGCCTGATTGTTTGATAACAAGGATAAATCAATATTTTTGGCTGATTTGAGGGCAGTCATAGCAATTTCAATATATCTGCCACCGGGAGCAAGACAAGCCATCCCCTTTTGAATCGCATCACCCGATAAAGTATTGATAACAATATCTACACCTTGCCCGTTCGTAAGACGGTGGATCTCCTCGGCAAAATCTTGCTCCACATACTGAATGGTATGATGCACACCCTGTTGTTGCAGATAGTTCAGTTTTACATCTGAACCCGCTGTGGCATAGATTTCCAGACCATAATGCTGCGCCAGCTGTACGGCAATAAGACCTGTCCCTCCGGCCGCCGTCTGAATCAATATTTTTTCACCTGGCTGTGGTTTGGCTTTGTGGAACACATCAAGCATGGTCATAGTGACGGCCGGCAGTGAGCAGGCTTCTTCAAATGTTAACTTTTTCGGTTTGGGAACTACATGAGCTGCCGGACAGATCACCATATTGGCATGACCACCCATCTGCTCACCCATCATGGCCACCACTTCTTCACCACTTCGAAGGTCTGTAACCTCGGAACCTGTTTGAACAACGACTCCGCTGACTTCGAAACCAGGGGTAACCGGATATGCGGGCATGGTTGGATACAGTCCTCTTACACATAACAGGTCTCCAAAATTAAGTGAAAAAGCATATACAGCAATTTGCACTTCGTTTGACTGGAGTGAACGCGATTGATCCTGAATCAGTTTAAGTTCATCGGGTTCTCCAGGTTTCTCCAGCAGCAATCGATAATATGAACCTTCCGAAATGGATCCCAGCTTTTCGTTATTAACCATTGTGCTTGTCCAAGTCGCATTAGGATTACTTCTCTCATCCCGAACTGGCAACCGATCCTCATTCCTATGCACAGCAGGCTTATCAGCCTTACGATTATCGTTGCTCATGTCCAAAATGATAGCTTGTTCGTCTTTCCTCTGTGGAGATGTAGCCGGGTCAGGCAGCATGTACGCCACAATCTCTTGTCGATATTGCTCCAGCATGTGCTTGCTTAAGGCATGGACCGTGTTATGATCGAACAGCACTGTAGTCTGCATCACTATTCCACATTGCTCGTTAATAAGATTGACCAGATTGACGGCAACAATCGAATCGACGCCATATTCAGAGAAACTTTGATGATTATCGATCCGGTTCTGACTCATCTTAAGTGAAGTTTCTATGCTGTCCCGGATGACCGTAATAATATGATCCCGGATCAGGTGGTCAGGAATATCTGCTGTAGGTTGAATGTTTCCAGTCTCCATAACCGGGGATGAATTGGGTCTCCATTCCACGTCAGGAATCGCTCTGGTTTGTGTCAGTACAGGATGAGATACAGGACTCTGTTTTATTTCATGTATAATGATGCCGTCACTTTGAGATACAACGATTTGTTGTCCCCACTCTTCAGCATTTAATGCCGGAAAACGAACATTTCTGAACCCCTCTTTGGCGAGCACCTTTTTCCATGTATTAGGTGTAAGTCCTGGGCAGCCCGGAATACGCAGTGCCTCATCTTCGTATAACCACCAGCCCTCCAACAAACCAAACGTAATATGGGCAAAAAGTGTATTATCGGTTATCTCGTTCAGGAGCAAATACCCCTGTTTTTTGATCGCTGCCTTGATATGTCCGAGGGTTTGACGGATATTGGGTGTAGCATGCAGCACATTGGCCGCGATTGCTATATCATAGACAGCTTCATTAATGGATTGACCCTGCAGTTGTTTGGTCACATCTATTTTTCTATAAGTTAAATATGGGTGTTCATTTCCATAGCGCTGCTCTGCCTGCAATAGAAAAGAGGAAGAGATATCCGTATAACAATATTCCTCAATGTACTGCTCATACGGTCTGAGCTTATCAAGCACAGGGGTACTGGTTCCGCCAGTACCCGCGCCAAATTCAATGATTCTCAACCGAATGGTTGCATTCTTTTTTATTTTTTCTTCAATAATTGTTATAAGTTGCGATCCCATAACCTCATTGAAATAGTCGGCGATGGGATTGTTTTGGTATATGCCTTCGACAAGTGTCATGCTTGAATTGGGGAAAAGAACATCCGTTGCCTGCTTGTATCCCCGAAGAATATCAGGCAGGTGTTTTAATGCCGTTTCTGCCAAAAGGACCTGGGATCGAAGGTGGCCCTTTTGCAGCCATTGCTGTTTAACTTCATCCCATTTCTGCCACACATTCTCGAAGGTAGTAGCGGTTTGCCCGCCCTCAGCGCCATTCCCCTCTTCTTTGGCTAACACAGCAAGTGTCTCTTCCATCCAGCGATGAAACAAAACGGGTATCCCGTTTTTCTCTAACCATTCCCTGGTGTTGGAATAGCTTTTTTCAAATAACCCCATTGCCTTTAATTCCGCTGACAATAATGCGACAAGCAACCCGTGTAACTGATCTGTCTCACTGCGAAGTCCCTCGGGAATATGTTTTGTAATCGGAATATACACCTGATCATCCATTGTTTTAACCTCCCTGTGGTGGCAGATGCCCATTCATTGGAAACATTTATGTTCTGCTGCTCTCCCGTACCGTGCAAAACGGTTCATGCACCCTGTCAACACATCGTTCTGTTAACCATTCAGGGATGCAACTTTGTTCAAGTTCAGCTCTTGCATAAAAAGAGGTCTGGTCGTTCTGACAAGCCCCAGTTGATCCAGTGATCCTGTCAAAAGGATTTCCAGTGCTTTCATCGCTTCAGCTACTTCAATAGAACCGATACCGGCATTGCTCATAAGGGTGTTGTATTCTTCCGAGGCTACACTTCCCACACTTCCCCAATAACCCCAATTGATGACTTTGACATCATAGGAACGCTCCATTGCAAGCTGATGAGCAAACGCATCCTTGAAGGTGCAGCCAGCCGCATAATTGCTTTGCCCAGGAGACCTGGTAAACGAATTAAAAGATGAGAAAAACAGCATGAAATCGAGGTCATCCTGTCCAAATACCTGAGCCATGCGTGCACTTACAGCGACTTTTGCAGATAAGACAGCTTGAAAACGATCCTCCTCCATATTGGCGATACTCTGATCCTGCAATACAATCGCAGAATGAATTACACCATGAATAAGGGGATGTCTTCGCTTGATCTGTTCATAGGCCTTCTGGAGGGAATCTGCATTTGTCGCATCTGCCACAATGTACTCGGGAGCACTGCCCAGGGACTCCAAACGTTCTATACAACGTTGAATGCTTGAATCAGGTTCCCTGCGCCCGATCCAGATAATACGTGCATTGTACTGCCGGATCATGTATTCGCTCCACACCTGTCCAATGCCACCTGCCCCACCAATGACCACATATACTCCCTCTTGGCGATAAGCATCCTTAATTGCATGTTCATTGTGCACATTTACCGGGATCAACTCCTGGCGTAACCACTCGTTATCCCTATACAGATAGGCGTTTCCTTGCCCATTCCAAGGTAGTTCTTGCATTTGGGTCTCCGCCCATTCAACCTCATGCTCCAGATCGAGCAGTTTTATGCTCCACCGGGAGTATTCTTTGGCCAAAGAGCCCGCAAAACCATGAATACTTGCATGGGTAGGATTAATTTCATCCATTGGAGAGGATGGGATCGCATTTGTCGTAATGAGGGTCAATCTCAAGCTTCGATTACCGTATCCAAGCTCTAGTAGACTCTTGATCATTCTGAACAGCTGAAGAACCCCCTGCTCCTGTCCCTCAACAATCGAATCATCTGCCATGCAAACATTACCGGGGGAAGGAGCGTGCCATATAATGTGATCCAGAATGGCAAACTCCGACAGGCTGTCCTTCCAACCAAGTACGCTGTTATGGGGCAACATATGCATTGCGCCCGGATATAGTTTCAGAGCTTGCTTATGACTTGTATCGTTGTCACTAATGATGAGCACCTTGTTACCAACGGATAGCGGAAGCGCTATCTCCTCCGGCGTAAATACACTCCATATGGGTGTCATCAGAACATGTCCAACAGGAGGTATCCCCCCGGTCGTCAACGGATTTTGAAATAAAGGAAGCTTATCCGCTGTGGGAGCTTTACATGCCAATTCTGTCATCCGAATGCATAACTTTCCGTCCGGACTATACATCTCAATCTGAAACTTGATCAGCCCCTGTGCCCCAGAAGAGTGATCCATCTGTTGGACACGCACCCACATCTCTTCTGTGCAAGGATACAGGAGTTCCAACTGATCTAGTGTAAACGGCAGTGGCACTGAATCAGGACTTCGGCCCCCCTCCACATGTTGCTTCAGCAAAAGACCCATGGAGGCCTGGAACGCCGCATCAAGCAAATATGGATTCATTACATATTGCTCTGTATGTCCGACTGCCGGAGACAACCGCAACTGTGCCCAAACCTGATGATCCTGGATGAACAGCTGTGTAAGTCCCTGAAAGGCGGACCCGTAGGATAGACCCAATCCGTCAAACAAGGAATAACACTCCTTACCTGCTAGGACACGTTCTGCCTTCTCAACCAGCCAAGGTTTGTTTCCGTTTGGTTGAACGGATGCCTGTATTCCCCCCAGCAGAACGGAACCCTTGCAATGTGTTCGTTTGAGTTGCTCAGATCCATGAGTGAAGCTATAGATCTCAAAACCTACGATTCCATCATTCTGCTGTTTAAGTTCGATGAGAACATCAACCGGCTGATCCACCTGTAGAGGTGTCATCCATGTGACTTTCTGAATACACCGTACCTGCAACGAATCATCGAAAAGTCCAACAGCTTGCTGAACCGCCGCTCTGGCCATTTCCAGATAGGCTGTACCCGGAAGCCATTTCTCTCCATGGACCTGATGATGGGCCAAAATCGTTTCCTCGCCCGTAAACGTACTGGCATATCGTTGCAAACCAAAGCTGGATGTATTGCAATGTACGAGCGGATGTAAAATAGGTACGCTTGTATGTTGTATTACTTTGCTCCTCTGTTCTCTTGAGACAAGGGGTTCAGGTACCCAGTAACGTTCAGCTGCAAACGGATACGCCGGCAGACTGACTGGGCGCGGGTGCTGCTGTCTGTTGTCCCCGTATAGCTCCATCCACTGAATCACTGCCCCTCGTGTCCACGCGTCCAGTACATGCTCATAACGACCCTGGGACAGCCAGCGTTTCACATTCTCTTTCATGTCTTCCTCATCGGTTAACCAACCCGGATGCTCCTGCCCTTGCTTCACATGCCCCTGATAGTACAAGCTTCCTTTGCCTGCTGGTTCCGTCTGACCCACCTGTTCCACATAGCTGTCCAGCTTGGCAAGCAGCTCCTCCATCGTTTGCGCCAGCACACCCAGCCGTGCCTCCATTGCTTCACGTCCGGTTTGCAGTGTATAGGCGATCTCCCTTACTTTCCAGCTGCTCTGCCCGGTACGGAGTGCATCTCGCAACTGACGGGCCTGCACGACCAGCCGTTCCTCGTTCTTCGCTGACAGCACGATCATCCCTGGCACTTCATTTTGCTCGTTTTGCTCATTCATCTTTTC